>JAWOGG010000196.1:0-4678 GCA_046497085.1 Orrella sp. | reverse complement strand
GATCTCAGACGGCGAATCCAACATGGGTCCACAGGCCATCGCCATGGCTGAACTGGCCGCTCAACTCGGTGTACGCGTGCACACTATCGGTGTTGGCACCTCTCGCGGCGCGGTGGTTCGGGCCGAGGGCATTTCTCAGCGAGTTAGATTGGACGCCGCCATGCTGACAGACATTTCTGGACTCACCATTGGCCAGTTTTACGAAGCAGATAATGGTCAGGACTGGTTAGCCATTTATGAGGCAATTGACGCCAGTATCCAATTTGATCGCCGCCAACCGATGGAGGCCAGCGCTATCTTTCTGGGTGCAGGTCTGCTTTTTATACTATTGGGTATGGGCGCTCGTCTGGTTCGTCACGGACGAATCCTCTAACGATTGATTAGCCGCTCCGAGTGCGCGCATGTGCTACCGTGACAATCTAATCCTTATTAAGGATCGTTTGAATACGTTCCTAAGCTGTTACCACTCCACTGTTATGCCACCCATAAAACAGAGATTATCTGACGGCCAATTGGCCTTGCTCGTGTTGTTCATTTGCTTTGCTTTCAACATGGCAGGCAGGGGCATTGCTGACACTTACGTGGCGTTTCTACGACCCCTTGAGCTCGAATTTGGTTGGAGTCGCTCAGGTATCTCAAGTGTGTATTCCATTTATATGCTGGCCAATGGTTTATCCGCGCCCTTCGTCGGCATTCTGTTTGACCGCTGGGGCCCGCGTGTGGTCTACACCACGGGCATATTAGTGATGGGTTCGGCATACGTGACGGCAGGCCATCTGACAGAGCTTTGGCAATTTCACTTTTTTATCGGTTTGGCTGGTGGTATCGGCATCTCAGCCCTTGGGATGGTGCCATCAACGAGCTTGATTAGCCGCTGGTTCAGGGGCAACACCAGCACCGCCATTGGCATCGCCTATGCGGGTTTTGGGGCGGGAAGCTTATTGGTTGTGCCGTTCGCCCAATACCTAATTGACTGGCAAGGCTGGCGGATTGCTTATTATGTTCTAGGTGGCATATTGCTCGGTCTGCTCCCTGTGGTCTTGCTGCTACCTTGGCAACGTATCAAAGCCGGGCGTCAAGATCCTGATGTGCCCGCTGAGCCTATCGGCAAACACCGCCTAAGCTTGGCGCCTTTGAAAGAGGCCATGAAAACCCGCGCCTTCTGGTCATTGGCACAAGTTTTTTTCTTTACCGCCTTCGCGATTTACATCATTCTTGTACAAACCATCGTTTTCTTAGTCGACACTGGTTTTAGTCCGTTAGAGGCAGCCACTGCTTTTGGTGTCGCCGGCATGCTTTCTGTTATCGGCGTGAGCACCGCAGGCTTTTTATCAGATCGGTTCGGCGCTCGCCCAACCGTGACGGCCACTTTCATCTGCACCTTCTTAGGCGTCGGTCTGTTATTTGTTCTGTCCCACTTTCCTTCACAGTGGGCTTTAGCCCTCTTTGTCTTATTGTTTGGGCTGGCTCAAGGCGCACGCGGCCCGATCGTATCCACCATATCAGCACGCATTTTTCCAGGGCGTGCTCAAACCACCATTTATGGCACCATCTATGCGTGTATGTCACTCGGTGCGGCTTTGGGCGCGTACACTTCAGGATTATTGTTTGATTTAACCGGTACCTACCGCATGGGCTTTGCGTTTTCCATGGTGAGCGTTTTGCTAGCCGTCGCCCCCTTTTGGACATCCCGCACGATCGCCTCATCGCATCTGAAGGCCTAGCCTAGCACCGGTCCTTATCTGCTCGCAGGAGGCACTTGCAATGCGGTTTTGGCAACCTCTCGTCATTTTGATTGGCGCTTTGAGCCTCACGGCCTGTAGTTCGATTCAGTTCGCTTACAACAACGCGCCGTCCCTGCTTCAGTATCAACTCGACAGCTATTTAGACTTGGATGACGACCAGGAAGAAATCCTGTCTGAAGAGTTGCTCGCCTTTCAAGCTTGGCATAGAAAAGAGGCGCTACCCGAATATGCGTCAACCCTAAGATTGTGGGCAAAAAAGCTCGACCAACCGCATACCTTTACGGTGCCTGAGATCCTTGAGAAACAACGTATGTTCCAAGAGGATTTGTTGGTCATCGGACAGCAGTCGGCATTTCATTTGGCTCCTTTGGTGTTGACTCTCACGCCTGAACAACGCGCAAGGCTGAAGGCTCGGTTTGAAGAGTCAAACGAAGAGTATGCCGAAGAAAACTTAGATGATCGAGAACAAAGGCGCGAGCAAAGGCGCGAACGCTTCGTTGAACAATATGAACGTTGGCTGGGCTCATTGACACCTGATCAGTCACAGACTCTTGATCGTTGGCTGCAACAACAACCCAACACAGCGACCCTTTGGGGACGCGAACGCATGGCGCGTCAAGAGGCTTTACTCACCATTTTGGCTCAGGCACAAGGCTCACCTTCGCCTGAAGAGGCTGCCGTGGCTTTACATGATTACTTTCAAAGCCTGAGTCGTTATCGCATCACCGAACTACAAAACCAGCGCGAAGATAGATTGGAGGCGCTTGCTGAGTTAACGGTGTCATTACTCAATCAAATGACAGACAAGCAACGCTTGGCCCTGCAAGAACAACTTCGCGACTATGCCGAGGACTTTGAGGCGTTGGCTGCCAAAAGTAGTTAATAAGTCGCAAATGAGTCGTTAAGGATATGTGCCCTTGATGGTTTGTTCGCTGTGGGTTTGGCGCTATCAACTTGCGGGCTTGGGTGTGCCCGGGCGGGCTCTGGGCGTCCTGAAACGGTCATACCCCCACAGATATTGATCAGGCTCATACAAGATTGCTTGCTCTAAGGCCTTGTTTAACTTGGTCGCCGATTCGACGGCATCATTGGGCCAAGGCGATTCAATGATCCAGTGCTTGATCTCAAATCCTGCTGTTTTTGGAAGCCGATAGGCACCAAGTACCACCACTGGTGCGTCAGTGAGCCTTTGCAGCCGTTGAATCAATGTTGTTGTGTAGGCGGGGCGTCCAAAAAATGGCGCCCAGACGCCCTCTCCTTCAACAGGCACCTGATCTGGAAGCAAACCAATGGTTTGTCCAGCTTTGAGTGTTTTAGCAAGGGCACGTACCCCTGAAACATCGGCGGGCACCATTTGCAACTGCGATTGACTTCTCAAATGAAGCAACCATTCACGCAACCAACGGATACGGGGAACCCGGAACATAACCGTGGAGGGATGACGTTGCGAAAACACGGGACCAAGCAACTCGAAATTACCCACGTGTGGCGACACCAGGATCAACCCTTTTTTTTGCATCAATAACGCATCGATTTCAGACCAGTCGTGTTTATCGGCTTGTATTTTTATCTGCCGCTCGCTATCACGCGACGTGTACCAATAAGGCATTTCAAGAAATAAGGTAGCGACATGTCGCAAACTAGGCGCTAGGTGTTGCTCGCCCGACTCAGGCAACGCAACACGCAGGTTTTCTTGTGCCCGGCGCTTATAACTACCTGGCAACCGGAGCATCACAGCGCCAACAAATCGTCCAATAGCTTGCAGCCCACGCAACGGCAATGCACTCACAAGCCAGAAAACGGTGTTGGCAAAATAAGTGCCAAACCCTTGAGAACGTTTCAGAATAGATCCTTTTGATAGACCGGTTTTTTTTGATGGGCCGGTTTTTTGATAGACAGTAAATTGATACGGTCTGCGCGAATTTTTTTATGGTTTTTTATTTTCTTTATTGATGTTTGCTGGCTGATTTTGACTGCAATCAACGGATCGTATTGAAGATCATCTCACGACATGAGCCCCGCGAACCACAAAACACTACTTAATGGTGACAGATCCTTGTGCGTGACAATATTGTCAAAGTCCGATTTATACCAAGTCTGCTTTACAATCGCGTCTTTTTTATGGCTAAGTGCGCCTTTTACAAGGCATTTTGGAGAAAACACTCATGCTCGCCGCCTTGGCAGCCCTTATGCGGTCCATCAATGGGCTCAACAAATTACTCGGCAATGTTTTTGCTTGGCTGGCACTCGGTATTGTGTTGGTCTGCTTTGCTGTCGTTGTTGAACGTTACGTCTTTTCAAATACACGCCTATGGGCACAGGACCTGTACGTCTGGCTAAACGGCGCGATGTTTACTGCTGTGGCTGGTTTTGCCTTGTTCAGGGGAGATCACGTGCGTGTCGATATCTTCTACCGCCCTGCCTCAGACCGGTTTAAAGCCATCGCCGACTTAATCGGTGTGCTGGTCTTTCTACTGCCTTTTACCTACGTCACCTACGCCTACGGCTTTTTATTTGTGGCGCGCTCCTGGGGGTTGCTAGAGAATTCGGCCAACGTGGGTGGCATGCCCGGACTCTTTGTCCTGAAATCTTTCATTCTGGTGTTTGCCGTTGTGGTGGCCCTTCAAGGCATCGCCATGGCCATCCGCTCGGTACTTATATTGATGCACCGCGAAGAGCTCATACCTGCTGACTTTCGATATGAACCCAACGCGCCCGCCGCGCACAAGGAGTAAGCGCGATGGATCCCATATTGATTGGTGAAATCCTTTCCGGATTGATGTTTTTTGGTGTGATTGGCATGTTGATGTTGGGCTTTCCCGTGGCATTCACACTGGCTGGCACTTCCTTGATCTTTGCCCTGATTGGTTATCAATTTGGGGTTTTTAACTTCACTAATTTTTCCTCGTTGGCGGGCAGATACATCGGCTTCA
>JAWOGG010000185.1:0-5748 GCA_046497085.1 Orrella sp. | reverse complement strand
GATGGAGGCACCCGGCGTTAAGGCAACGGCGCCTCGGCTGGCATTGATGAGATCCACATCAGGCGCTTGGCCTTCTGGCAAACCTGTCATGCCCAGGATGCCGTTTTCACTGTGCAAAACAACGCCTTGCTCAGGCTTCAAAAACGGCGCTACTAGGGTTGGCATGCCAATGCCTAGATTGACGTAACTGTTCGATGGGATGTTATTTGCCACGACACGGGCCAGTTGATCACGGGTTAAGGGGGACATGTTCACACTCAATCACTCTTTGTACAAAAATACCAGGCGTCATAACAAACTCTGGTGCGATATCGCCGACATTCACGATTCGATCCACTTGGGCGACGGTCAGTTTGGCAGCCATGGCCATGACTGGCGCAAAGTTTCTGCCAGCGTAGCGATAGGTCAGGTTACCGAGGGCGTCTCCCAAATGCGCTTTAACAAAGGCGACGTCGCCAGGCAGGGGTTGCTCAAGAACGTAACCCTTGCCGTCGATGACGCGCGTTTCTTTGCCCTCGGCCAGTTTGGTACCAAAAGCGGTGGGTGTAAAAAAAGGACCTATTCCTGCGCCCGCGGCCCGCAGACGCTCAGCCATTGTGCCTTGAGGCACAATTTCCAATTCGATTTGTCCCGCACGGAACGCCTTTTCAAAGGCAGCCGCGCTCGGGTTTTTGGAGTTCGGTGAACGGGCAAATGAGCAGATCAGTTTTTTGACCATGCCCGCTTCGATAAGCGGTCCAATACCCGTTGGACCATTGCCCGAACTGTTACTCACCAGCGTGAGGTTTTTGACTGGCTGTTCGAGCAAAGCCTGCATCAACTCGGTGGGTTGACCAGATGTGCCGAATCCCCCTAACAGAATGGTGGCGCCGTCTTCGATACCTTCGACTGCCTGCCTAAGGGAATCAATGGTTTTGTTCATCATGGCCATGGGCTCCAGTGGGCATCCCTGTGCCTATGTCCTGCCAACCGTATGGGTGTGTTCATGTGCGCTTTGTCTCCGGCGATGTCTTCTTAGATTTGGTTTTGTTTTACTGAATATACGCCATCATCGTGGTTCGTAGCCGTGTCTTGACAACCCATTACCTGAGCAACGCCCATTCAACGGGCGCGGCGCACCGTTTTAAAAATGTCTGGCTGTCTTCTGTAGCGAGTTTGCGGGGGTCCGGGTAACACTCGTTTCGTTATCGGTGTTTTTCAATGACTAATCTTGGGTGGATTTGTGGCGGATGATTGACGATATTGCCTTATTGATCGTCATGGTTCGTATTCTGGACTATAGTTTGGTTATCCTTAGTCGATGACCCCACACGACAGCTTTGACAAGTGTGCTGGATACCATCAACGACTCGACAGCGCGGTTTTTGAAATAAACGCTTAAATGCAATGACAATTACTCAGGTCGTGGTTTGTCTAGGCAAATCATCAGATTTGAAAGGTTTCTCGAGTCCATGTATCGATAGAGACACCAAGTGGTGTCGAATATTGGCGATTTGCCCCATCTTTTGGAATGATTGCCGATGGTTGCCGCAAAACAATTTGCAAGGAACTTACTCACTGCTTATTCGATCGCTTCGCTGCTATCGTTGATGGGCGCGCTCGCCTTGTTTAAAAATCAGTGGGATATAGCGATTGATGGCGCCAAGAACTTGGCTGCCAAAGATATAAAGATTTCGAGTGTGGTCACCGAATCCATCTTGACCGATGGATTGACCTTGCTTGATATCGCCAATCGCGATTTGAATCAACTCATAGAAGACGGCTCTTACCGCTCACCAAACATCGAGATCGCCGTTCTCAAAGCCATGTCGCTATTTGCAAAGAGCAACCAGATGGAAAGTTACGGTTTGCTGCTCGTGACTGATAGTGACGGTAGGCTGATAGCAAGGTCTGACGGTCTAAGGGCCGAAGAAATTAACTTGAATGATCGATACTATTATTTGGATCTAAAAAGAAATCCAGACAAAACCTACACTGTCGGTCCCATGGTGAAAGCGCGTACCACCGGGGAGTCGATATTTCACATCGCGACTCGAATTGATGCTGTCGAAGGAGATTTCGCGGGGGTTTTGATATTGCAGATCAACGCCGAGGCAGTTTCAAAGTCAGTGAGATTCGCCATCGATGCTCGTAATTTGTCCATTACCGCCATACTGCCCAATAATGAAGTGTCATTCTCAACTCTCGCAAATGGTTTTAACCCGAGCTCTGAGTCTGGGACCTCTGTTATGGAGCTGATCGATTTGTCTAACCAAAACGACAGCATTCTATTTAGTGACAGACGAGATTTACTGGTTGTACAAAGCGATACCTATGGCTTTGGATTGCGTTATTTATCATCACAATCAATGGATGCTATTTGGGCTGATTTTTTAAAAGAGAACGAAAAACTGTTTTGGTTAGTGCTTCTGAGCTATGTCATATTTTCTTATCTCATGTGGATCATCTATAGGCAATATTTGGCAACAGAGAGAGACCGGATGTTGTCGACAACCGATCCACTCACGGCATTACCCAATCGTCGTGCTTTTGATTCACAGTATGAGCAGTTCCTAAAAGACGCCGAACGAACAAACGCTAGTATCAGCGTGTTGTTCATCGACATTGATCGCTTTAAAGAATGCAACGACACGTATGGTCATGCCAATGGTGATTTGGTTATTAAAGGTTTGGTGGCGATCATTAAGTCTGAATTGCGACGACCACTTGACTCTTGTTATCGCTGGGGCGGCGAGGAGCTCGTCGTACTGCTACCTGGTACCGACACTGATGGTGCCAAAACAGTGGCAGAAAATATTTTAAGAACTGTGAGAGAGTCGCCATTTGAGCTGCGGGGATTTGAACCCATTCATGTCACCGTAAGCATCGGTATCGCTTGCGCCGGCCATCTCATGCAAGCCACAGAAAACAACTTGGTCGATCGAGCCGATCAGGCCATGTACCGAGCCAAGCAGGGTGGAAGGGACCGCTACTCGATGTAGCAGGACATTAGGCACAACTTTGAAATCATAGAGGTCATGCTGCCATCGGTGACAAATTGTTTTTAAGTGGCACTTAAGTGGCACTTAAGTGGTACTTAAGTGGCCTTCAAGTGTTCTACCAAATGATCTCCCAATCGGTGCGCGAGCGCCATGATGGTTAGCGTTAAGTGCTTATCAGGTAGTTTAGGGATGACACCACCGTCACAGATGTACAGGTTGTCGTAACCAAACACTTTGAGGTTGGCATCGACCACACCATTTTGTGGATCAGCGGCAAGTGCGGTGGTACCAGCATAATGAATTCCGGTGCCATTGTTGTCTCGGGTGGTGTAAGTCAAAGTACCCGATGCGCCATTAAGAACACGGCGACCCCAGGTCATCATCGCGTCCATTTGTTGCCTTGATTCCTCAGGGATTACAAAGTCCACAGCGACCTGACGCACGCCGTAACGATCACTGGTGTCTGCTGGTTTGACGCGGTTTTCTGGGGTACGCACGCCTGCGCTGAATAAGCCCAACGTGACATAGCTGTGAAATAGTTTGCGTGCCAAGTATTCTTTTAATGTTGTCGGTAAGCCCCGCATTTGAGACAAGTAGTGCGGGTAGTCGGCAATGCCATGAATCGCGTGACCAATAAAAGGAAACTCACCACCATCTGGAGTTTTGCCGCGCGACATCAATATGAGTAAATCCCCATAACCAATGTCATAGTCTCGCGATTTACCCCAGAGTTTTCTGAGCGATGTCGATAGAACCACCTTTGGGTTGTCCTGTAAACCTTGTCCCACAAGACCGTGTTGATTGCCGATGCCCTCTGGCTCCTTGGCGTGGGCTGAGTTAAAGAGGATACGGGGTGTCTCTATCGCACCTGTTGCCAGAACAAAGGTCTTGGCGGTGAGGCGGTGGTGTTGACCGCTACGAGTGTCCAGATAGTGGACTGCTTCGATTTTTTGCGAGGTATCGGAACGCACTAGCTCAGTAACTTTAGCGTGGGTAATGAGCTGGTAGTTGGGTAGATCTTGGATTTGCGGTAAGAGCCGAGATGAGAATTTGTAGACGGCACCTACAGGACAGCCCGATGTACACACACCAGTCGAGACGCAGGCATTGGGTGTGCCTTCTTGTGTGTTGATGGCTTTGCGATTGGCAATGGCGTGCGAAAAAGGTTCGCCTAGCGCTTTGATGGCATTCATCACGAGCTTGTCGGGTGGTCTGAAGGGTTTGGGTTCAATGAATTCGCCATCAGGCAGCTCGTCAATACCATCGCGTTTGCCGCACACAGTGATCAACTTCTCTACCGCGCTGTAATGGCGTGATAACTCATCGGGCTTGATGGGCCAGTCCGAGATATCTTTGGCAGAAAAGCGAACACTCACGCCATTCCATAGATTCTGCAAACCATTGACCGCGAGCACCTGGAAGTGCCGGAAACCGTCTGCTGGTTGGGCGGTTGAGCCTTGGTCTGCTGGTGTGAAGAGGGGATGAATAAACAAACTGTTGTGAGGGTCACTCGGCCAAACTGTGTCTGCTCCGATACCAAAGGTCTTACCCAAACCAGGTGGCATAACAGTTTTGAAATGATCGCTTTGTAAGGCGACGCCTTGCTCAAGTGAGATCACCCGTAGACCCGCCATGGCGAGTTGATAAGCCAGAATACCGCCGCCGGCGCCCGTGCCCACCACACAAACATCGCATGTGTCATCGTGATTACTCATGACTGTTCTCCAACCGAGGCGAGAAATGAAGGGGAGGCAAATCGGATGTGCTCAAGAAACACAAAAACCACAGTGCCGTGCGAGCCCAACATCCATTTGCTCAAGGGTTTGCCTTGGGCCAACGCCTGTTGCACCGATTGGCGCGCGTAGATCTCACGCAAAGAGGTACGTATCTGCTGGTTGTTAAACGCGACCGATGCTATTTCAGTTGACAGTGGCTCTAGCGAGCTGCGATAAGGCGACAACTTGATTAAGGCTGACGTGAGCTCAGCGCATTTGGCTTGTGTGATGTCAGGTTTATCGGTCGTTAGTTGGATTTCGGGTTGGCCATTGAGTGCTGCAAACGGCATTCCTGATAGCAAGTGTTTTTCTATGGCTTCTAGTGTCAGCCCGCTTGTTTCAGGTACAAAGCGCCATGTGAAATAGATCCCGATGGCACAAACAGTCGCGTATAAGCCAAAGACCGCGCCGAGTCCTGCAAACGAAACCAGCACGGGGAATGAGAAAACCACCAGAAAATTGAAAGTCCAATTACTGAAAGAGGTCACGCTCATCGCCAATCCGCGTGTTCGTGACGGAAAGATTTCTGACATCATGACCCAGGGTAATGGGCCGATACTGGCCGCAAAGGCTGCGATATATCCAAACAGTCCAATGACCGCTAAGACATCCAAAGATTGAGCGCCAGTGACAGCACCGATGGCAATCAGACCGAGACTGAGCGTGGTCCCCACAAAACCCAGGTAGAGCAGTTTGCGGCGACCAATGCGATCAATCAAAGCCATGCCAACTAATGTCATCAAAACATTGATGACGCCAACACCAATGGTGGCCGCTAGTTGTGTCGAGGTTGAATCAAACCCAGCTTCCCGAAAGACAGTCGGTGCATAGTAAATAACGGCGTTAATGCCACTGAATTGTTGCATGCAGGAACAACAGGAACTGCAGAGCTGGTTTGATATGCACGGAGGCTGGGATGTGGAGCACCGCATCAACAGTTTGTGTAACCGCCTTGGTATTGGCGCGCTGGAGGTGCGCGCGCATGAGCTCTC
>JAWOGG010000127.1:0-8919 GCA_046497085.1 Orrella sp. | reverse complement strand
GACCATCCCAGGTGTCAAAGGTCGCCAGTCCGGCTCGTCAGCGTCGCTTTCCGTTAACCGGTAAGGCCCGACATCATGCACGTCAAGGCCAAGCCAGTGTCCGGTGCGATGCATGTAAAACGGCTGGTAGCGTTTGTTTTCTAGAACGTCGTCAAGCGAACCCTTCAGAATGCCCTCATCAATCAAACCCTGAGATAGGACGGCGACGGCGGCTTCGTGTCCAGCATTAAAAGAAACGCCTGGTCGGGTTTGTTCAATGGCTGCCTGCTGTGCCGCCAGCACGATGTCGTATAAGGCGGCTTGGGCAGCAGAGAAGCGGCCACTTGCCGGAAATGTGCGCGTGATATCAGAAGCGTAGCCGTGTAATTCGCAGCCCGCGTCAATCAGTACCAGATCGCTGTCCCCTATAACACTAGCGCCAGCATGGTGGTGCAGGATGCAGGCATTAGAACCGGTGGCCACAATGCTTTGGTAAGCCGTGTCTTGTGCGCCGGATTGGAGAAAAACGCGTAATAGTTCTGCCTCTAATGCACGCTCTGTTAAGCCAGGCTTTACGCAACGCATCGCTTCGCAGTGCCCTGCTGCTGCAATCGCGCCGGCTTCACGCATCAGTTTTTGCTCATGGATATCTTTCACCTGTCGGTGCCGACTCAGAACGGGTGTGATGTCTACCCAACGCGCGGGTACCTCACGTAAACCTCTGGATTGTTGGCGTGCCGCATTAAGCCAGTCTTGAATTTTTAAAGGCAGGTCAGGCATTGCGCTGCGATGTAATGGGGCAAAGACTGTTGCCTGCCCGATCAGCGCCTTGGGTAGAAAGGTGGTTAATGCGTCTATGGGGTGGGCCTGATCGAATCCAAACGTGTCTTGGGCAGCCTGCGGGCCGAATCTTAAGCCGTCCCAGATTTCTGTGTCAGGGTCTTTGGGTTGGCAAAATAAAACCGATTGGTTAGTGCCGTCCTTGTTTGCCAGAAGCACTAGCCAAGCCTCAGGCTCGGTGAATCCCGTCAAATAATAGAATTGACTGTCGAATCGAAACGCATGAGGGTTGGTCGCATTGCGCCAGCTCAAGCCGCCCGTCGGCAAAATAGCCACACCGCCGCCTTGTTCCTGCATCCAATGCAGAACTCGTTCGCGGCGAGATTGGTAGACGTGTGTCTCGTGTGCGGGTAAGGAAAGGCTCATCTGTCTGGTCACTATCAATCTTTTGAGAGTGTGATACTACAATCTATCGCAACAGTGTTTTGGCACACTTGAAATTCTAAAGGGTTGTTGGCATGGATCCGTTGAGTTGGCTGGTTCCGTGGGAGTTTTCCCCGGCATTACTGATGTGCTTTGCCGTTGGTATCTACCTATTTGTGCGTGGACAGCGGATTCACAAAGTAAGCGTCCCTCGGCAAATCTTTTTTTGGACGGGGGTCGTCCTTATTTATTTGTCGATGCACACCTTGTTGGATTACTACGCAGAGCGCATGTTTTTCATGCACCGCATCCAGCATTTGGTGCTTCACCATTTGGGACCACTGGTCCTTATGGCAGCCTATCCGGGCTCGGTGATGAGGGCTGGTTTGCCTCTGGCTTTTCGTAGTCGGTTGCGTCGCTTTAATCAGACCACAACCGGTAAAGCCGTGATTTCTGTGATGACCAACCCCATATTTGTGCCAGCGCTCTTTGTCTTTTTGGTGATTGTCTGGCTGATTCCCTCCGTACAGTTCTACTCTATGTTGGACTGGCGCCTTTACCGCATCATGAATTGGTCGGTGGTCATCAGTGGGTTCATGTATTGGAACTTGATTCTCGATCGACGCCCCTCGCCGCCAGCGGCCATGAGTCCTGGTGGGCGGGTGATTTCGCCGATTGTCACCATGGCACCACAAATGGTGGCGGGCGCTGTCATTGCTTTTACCGAACGTGACCTATACCCGCTATTTGACCTCTGCGGCCGAGCCATACCGATGGCTGCGACCACCGATCAGAGCATCGGCGGATTGACAATGTGGATTCCCGCGGCAATGACGGAGGTTGCCGGGCTCTTGGTTGCGCTGCAAACGCTCATGCGGTTATCGGCCAAGGGCCGCTGGGGCAACGGTCCGCCGCCCGCGCAAAAGCGCGTTTCCGCTGCCACTGGCTAACGCCGATTGGCAGCGGTTCGGTGGTTTCGGTTGGGTTACGGCTTAAGGTTGTGATATTTACGCCCAATAGCCACTGTGGCGGCAAACATGCCTGACTTATTGCCACAGTCATAGCGTAAGCCGTCGTAGCGGTAAGCAAAAACGGGCTTTTCATTCATGAGCGAGGCGATGCCGTCGGTGAGTTGGATTTCACCGCCAGATCCCGCCTGAGTTCGGCGTAAATGCGCGAAGATACGCGCATCAAGTACATACCGTCCAACCACCGCCAATGTGGAGGGCGCGTCGGCTGGTGCAGGTTTCTCTATGATGCCATTCACGCGTTCGGTGCGATCATCAACCCGCTCACTTGAGACGATGCCGTACTTGTTGGTGTCTTGGCGTGGCACTTCTTCGACACCGAGGATACTGCCTTGGTGTGTGAGGGCGGTGTCGATTAATTGACTTAAAACGGGCTTGTCGGCATCGATTAAGTCATCCGCTAGCAACACAGCGAAAGGTTCCTCTCCCACGATAGGAGCGGCGGTCAGAACAGCATGCCCCAAACCTAGAGGGGCAGATTGGCGAATATAGATGCAATTCACATGATTGGGGAGAATCTCCCGAACCACGGATAAAAGGGCATGTTTACCCTTGCGCTCTAGCTCGATTTCTAGCTCTGGCGCCGCATCAAAATGGTCCTCGATAGATCGTTTGCTGCGACCCGTCACAAAGATAAGGTCCGTCACACCGGCGGCAACTGCCTCTTCCACGGCGTACTGAATCAGTGGTTTGTCGACCACTGGCAGCATTTCTTTGGGCATGGCTTTGGTGGCGGGTAAGAAGCGGGTACCAAGACCAGCCACGGGAAAGACTGCTTTTCTGACGGGACGCATATAAATTCCAGGAACTCTGTTCAAGAGCCATTATCATAATGGAATGAGATGTCAGAGCGAGATTGAGCGACTAATGGGCAAGATTGTGCTGATAGCGGCAGCGCTGTGTATGGTCGTGGCCCCAGCCACAACTTTTGCGCAACCCTCTGGATTGCCATCTATTGGCGCGGTGTCGGGCTCAGACCTGTCGCCTGCTTGGGAGCAGCGTCTAGGGGACTCAATTATTGCCCAGGGTCGGCGTGATCCGTCTTTCGTGCACGATGCCGAACTTAATCAATATTTGAACGATATGGGGCACCGATTGGCGCAAAATGCCAGCGGATCTGTGCCACGGATTGAGTTATTTGGCGTCAAGGACCCGGCATTTAATGCGTTTGCGATGCCTGGTGGCTATATCGGGATCAATACCGGATTAATTGTTCAGGCAGATTCTGAAGCCGAGCTAGCGGGCGTCATGGCGCATGAAATTGCACACGTCACTCAGCGGCATATCGCCCGGGGTTTGACCCAGCGCCAACAAAGCGATCGTATGGCAATGGCTGCTGTGGCGGCCTCTCTATTGGCTGCCTTAGCAGGCGGGGTGGACATGGCTGCCGGTGTGGCCGCGTTCGGTCAAGCTGCCGCCATTGATCAACAATTGGGATTTTCGCGATCAGCCGAACGCGAAGCTGATCGAATTGGTTTCCAGATGCTTAGTCAATCGGGTTACGACCCGGAAGGCTTACAAGCCATGTTCAATAAGCTCATGCAAACCGCACAACTGAACGTGAATTCAACAGGTGATCAATATTTGAGCACGCACCCGCTCAGTATCGATCGTATGACCGATATGCAAAATCGAACCCAGACGGTGCCTAAGGGACAGTATCGGGATTCGGACGCCTTTTGGTATGTGAGGGTGAAGTCTATGATCTTGCAGACAAACTCGCGTCAAGCCGTGGCCCGAGTGGTTGAACGATTACAGGATGAAGGTCGGCGAAAGACAGGAGTGCAGCGTTCAGCGGCTTGGTGGGGGTTGTCTGGCCTGGCTTCGCAAGCCAAGCAGTTCACAGAGGCGCAACGCTTTCTTCGTTACGCCCGCGAAGGGGTTTCAGACAACGCGTTTCTGACCAGACAAGCGGGTTCCATCGCACTCGCTCAGGAACAGCCGCAACGGGCCTTGGACTTTGCGAGTCAAGGGTTGCAACGCTGGCCGCAACAACGAGCACTCGCGGAATTAAAGGCGAGTAGTTTGCAGGCGTTAGGCCGTCATGCAGAGGCGGCAAAGTTTTTGGCGCAACAAACAAAGAAATGGTCGGTTCAGGCGCCTAGACTCTACGAGATGATGGCGCAAAACTTATTTGAAGCCAACGAGCCGATTCAGGCTCGGGTGGCGATGGCCGACTACTATGTCATCACAGGTGCATTCCCTGCTGCAATGGCCCAGTTACAGCAAGCTCGCGAAATGAGTGAGGATTTTCATGAAAAATCCAAACTCGATGTTCGTATACGGGCTTTGTCTGAGCGGATGGCCGAGGAGCAGGAAGTCTTAGAGCGTTTCAGTGGGTGATGACGAGGCGTTGCCTTGGTCGATCGACTGAAAAAAGCGCGCAAGTCTTGCGGGTAACCAGTTCAAATGACCTGGAAACCTCCCAGTGGTGAATCCCACATGCCCACCTTGAGCAGGCTGGTGCAGTGTGACTTGATCGCTTGCATCGCTTGCACCCGGCAGTGATGGTTCTGGAATAAACGGATCATTGCGGGCGTTGATAATCAACGTTGGCGTCTTGATGTATGGCAGCCATGGCTTACTGGACGCTTTTTCCCAATACTCTTGCGCATCAGCAAACCCATGCATTGGGGCGGTATACGCGTCGTCAAAATCACGCAGCGTCTGCGCACGGCTTAAACGCGTGACGTCAATGGCGCCTGGGAACTGCGAAGCCTTTTCCAATGTTTTAGGGCGCATGGTGCGAAGAAAATGTCTGGTGTAGAGCTGTCGACAAACCCAGTCTTGGCTGAGGCGATTACCGGCAGCGACCAAATCGAGCGGTGCGGAAACACTAACCGCAGCCTGGATGTTTGAGGTTTGCTCGGCATGCTCACCTAGATATTTGAGCAAAGCATTGCCACCCAATGAGACTCCTGCGACGTGCCAATGCGCCCGAGGTGAGCGAACCTGTGCCGCATTTAAAATAAAACCGACTTCTTCGCTGTCACCCGAGTAGTACGCGCGCGCCAAACGGTTTGGTACGCCAGAGCAACCCCGGAAGTGCGCGATAACCACAAGCCAGCCGCGCGCACGGAAATATTGCATGATGGATTGGGCGTAACGACTTGTGCTGCTGCCTTCTAGGCCATGCAAAAGGATAAGGGCTGGCGTTTCTTCAAGCCCTGCAATGGTTTGTCGGTCTTGATCGTTTATCCAGCGCTCTGCGGCAGAAAATTTGGGCAGTCCATCTTGCTGCGTGGGTGCTTTGAGAGGATTAGTGGCAATGCCGGGCGCGCTCCAGTCGAAGTCAAGAAAATCGCCGTCGGGTGTCTCTATCCGTTCGCGCACAAAACGCACACGATTCGTCGTTGCGAATAGGGCGCCATAAAGGGTCTGCAAGTGCCCGCCAGGCAACCAGCTTGGACTCGGACAGGGTGATGAATCAATTAAGGCCGTCAAGGCGCTATTCCTGCATTAATGTAGGGTTCCGGGGGAGTCATGCAAATCCAGAGCGCCAGCTCTTTCTGGTGCAGCGCAGGCGTGATGCATGACCAGTTTCCAACCGTTGGTTCCTTTATGAAAGACATTGGTGGCATAGCAATATGCAAACTCTACTCCGGCTGAGCCTTGTGCCTTGATTAACTCAACAAGCGTTCGTGTGGCGCCCACCATCGTATTCAGTTCGATGACTTTGGAGGTTTCAATGTGTAAGCCGCCATGTTGGAGGATTTGCTCCCAAGACTCACGTACCGCCAGATGGCCGATTAACCTCAATCCGCCCGGATGAACGCAAACCACTTCCTCGTCATCAGCCCAAACCCGCATAAGACCATCAACATCACCCAGAGAGAGTGCTTGATAAAACGCTTGTTCGGCTTCGGCTGGGCTAGAGAACATAGCGTGTTTCAATGCCCATGACCGTGGACAACAGTGCCTGGGGCGAGTGTGTAGAGCGTTCCACAGTATGGACACTTAACCGAGCCGGTCTTGCTGACGTCGAGGAACACCCTTGGGTGCATGCTCCATAATGGCGCTTTGTCTCCCGGACAATGCAATGGTAAATCTTGTGCCGTGACAGTCACCGCTTGCGATGTTAATGCAGAATCTTCACCATTTTGTTTGGCGTCATCACCACGATCAGGCTTTGTCATCACAAGATTTCCATATCAAACCAATTGATCTTTGATTGTAACAAGCGTCACACTACAATCTCGTTAAATAATACTGAGTACGTTCGCGCCAACCAAAGTCGTTAACCCGTTTATGCGACTCGTTTCACCAGGAAGCTTCGTGTCTGAATCACCCAATTTAAGTTTGCAAGCAGAGAAAAAACGTGCGATCAGCGAGGGATTGATAGCGGTTAGGCCCGCGCTCATCGCGACATTTACATGGGGCCTTGTGACTGGTGTAGCCATGGTTAAGTCCGGGCTAACCGAGAGTGCTGCGGTGGTAATGACTGTGCTGGTCTACGCAGGCTCGGCACAATTAACATCATTGCCATTGATAGCCGCGGGGGCGCCGCTTTGGTTGATCTTTGCCGCGGGTTGTATCGTCAATTTGCGGTTCTTGATTTTTAGCGCTGCTTTGCAGCCTTATTTCAGGTCTTTACCGTGGTTTAAGCGGGTCGCTTTAGGTTACTTCACCACGGACATGGCGTTTGTTTTGTTTATGCCGCGGTTCGGTGAGTCCAGTGAAAAAGGGACATATTTCCAGCGTTGGTTCTTTCTGTCTACGATCATCCCAGGTTGGTTGACTTGGCAAAGCTCTTCAATATTAGGGGTGATGTTGGGTGCGCTTGTACCCACCGAATGGGCGCTAGATTTCGCGGCGATTTTAGCGCTGATGGCAATCACGATACCTTTAGCAAACAGCCGGCCGATGCTTGTGTCGATATTGGCTGCAGGGATAACGGCCTGGGTGGCGCAACCCTTACCCTTACGGTTAGGGCTGCTCGCAGCGGTCGTGGTGGGTATCATCGCTGGCATTTCGGCTGAAAAATCTTTCAAAAAGGATAAACGCTGATGCAATCGTTCGATTGGTATACCTACGGCGCTATTGGCTTGTTGGCTCTTTGTTCACTCTTGACAAGGGCCTCCTACCACCTATTTGGTCATCGCGTGCCATTGGGTGATGGTGTTCGACGTGCGCTTCGTTACGCACCAGCGGCTGCGCTTACTGCGATTATCGTGCCGTCTTTGCTGCCTTGGTCAGCCGATGGCTTGGGTACAGTCGTGGATGAAAAGATATTTGCCGCGTTGATTGCGATTTGGCTCTATCAGCGCACGCACAACAACCTAATCATGATTGTGGGTGGCATGGTGGCGTTTTGGATCATTCGTGCGGTTTTTGCTTAGATCGTTGGGTTGTGACCGTTGGTGGTGCTAGAGAGCGTGAAACAGAAGTGTGAATCAGAAGTGCTAAACCGTGAGATTTACGCCGAGTTGAAGTACACTGAAGCTTGATTTCTTAGCTACTATCAATGACACCTTCAAACAGCACATCCCCAGACCTTGATTCCCCCGGCAGCGATGCTGCAGCAACAGTGACCGGCGAATCCCTCCCGAACTTTGAAGCTTTAGGGTTGCACGACGCTATCCTTAAAGCGGTTAAAGACACCGGATACACCACTGCCACGCCTATCCAAGCGCAGGCCATTCCTGTGGCCATGACGGGACAGGATGTGATGGGCGCCGCGCAAACGGGCACGGGTAAAACGGCGGCCTTCACGCTGCCGATTTTGCATCGGTTGATGCCATTTGCAAGCGCTAGTGCCTCGCCTGCGCGACATCCGGTTAGGGCGCTAATTTTGACGCCTACCCGCGAACTGGCTGATCAGGTATCCGAAAGTGTGGTTCGTTATGGCAAGCACACACCGCTGCGCTCAACTGTGGTGTTCGGTGGGGTGGACATCGCCTCGCAAAAGACTGCATTACGCAATGGCTGTGAGGTATTGATTGCAACACCTGGTCGCCTTCTGGATCACTTGACACAAAAAACAGTGAATCTATCGCAAGTCGGTATTCTGGTGCTTGATGAGGCCGACCGCATGTTAGACATGGGGTTCTTACCTGATCTAGACCGAATTATCCGTTCCTTGCCAGATGGACGCCAGACGCTTTTGTTTTCTGCGACATTTAGCAACGACATCCGCAAGCTAGCCCGTACTTACATGAAGCACCCGATCGAGCTTGCGGTATCGCAAAACAATGCGACAGCAGACACCGTGACGCAAATTGCCTATGCCGCTCAAGGCGACGACAAGCGGGCGGCTGTGGTGCACTTGGTTAAATCACGCAAGCTTAATCAAGTCATTGTGTTTTCTAACACCAAGATAGGCACAGCACGCTTGGCCCGACAGTTGGAAAAAGACGGTATCAGGGCAGAGTCTATCCACGGGGATAAGTCTCAAGCCGAACGTATGAAAGCGCTTGATGCCTTCAAATCGGGCGAGCTTGAAGTGTTGGTGGCCACGGACGTGGCGGCACGTGGTTTGGATGTGGCCGGCATTCCTTGCGTGATCAACTATGACTTGCCATATAACGCTGAAGACTATGTGCATCGCATTGGTCGTACTGGCCGTGCAGGAGCGAAAGGCGACGCCATCTCTCTTTACGGACCAGCGGAAGAAAAGCTGTTGGTTGACATTGAAAAACTAACGCGTCAAACGATGACACGGGCCACGTTAGATTTACCAAAGAGTGAAGTGGCGAAACGTCCTGGCCGC
>JAWOGG010000085.1:0-2747 GCA_046497085.1 Orrella sp. | reverse complement strand
TGATGAACCCAAGCAAGCTTTGATGGACCGATTTAAGTTAACCGAGCGTCAAGCCGAAGACATCTTAGAGATGCGTTTGCGCCAGCTCGCGCGCCTTGAAGGCATCCGGATTGAGCAGGAGTTAAAGGACAAGCGCGACGAACAAGCGCGGCTAGAAGAGTTAATTCAAAAGCCGGCGGCACTTAGAAGGCTGATGATCAAAGAGATCGAGACCGATGCCAAGGCGTATGGCGATGCCCGTCGAACGCTGATCGAGTCTGCGCAAAGGGCGGTTTTGGAGGTCAAAGTGGCCGACGAGCCGGTGACCGTGATCGTGTCGCAAAAAGGCTGGGTGCGAGCGCGTCAGGGCCATGGACACGACGCCAATCAATTTAACTTCAAGACAGGTGACGCTTTTTATGGCGCATTTGAGTGTCGCAGCACCGATGCCTTGGTGGTTATTGGCTCAAATGGGCGTGCTTATTCCGTGCCGGTGGCCGATTTGCCGTCAGCGCGAGGCGATGGGAATCCAGTGACAGCTCTGATCGATCTCGAGCCGGGCACCCAGATAGCCCATTTTCTTGCCTCAGACCCTAAGCAACAATGGTTGATGGCAACCACAGGGGGATTCGGGTTCAAAGCGCCCGCATCCGCTATGGTGTCGCGTCAAAAGGCGGGTAAGCAATTTGTCAATGTAGATGCCGACGAGCAATTGCTGCGTCCGGTCAAGCTCGATACTGACCAAGCACACGTGGCTTTGTTCTCTAGTCGCAAACGATTGGCGGTGATTGAAAGCGCCGACATCAAGAAGTTGTCTGGCGGCGGCAAGGGCACCATGTTGATGGCTTTGGATGGACCTGATCGATTGCAGCAAATCATCCCGGTTGGCGCCAATGGATTGGCGATCCGCGGGACTTATCGCAATCAAGAACGCACCGATATGTTGTCAGGCGCAGGTTTAGCCGAATACTTTAGTAAACGCGCCCGCAAAGGAAAGTTGCTGCAAACGCGATTAAAGAATCCGCAACTGGGATAATCATTTTTTTAACGAACGCTAAGGGCTAGCGCTGTTATGTCGAGTTACCAAATCACTGTAGAACCGAGTCAACACCAATTTACGGCTGCTGATGATCAAAACCTGCTTGAAGCTGCGTTGGCCGCCGGTATTGTGCTGCCGTACAGCTGTCGAAGTGGCGCCTGCTCTAGCTGCAAAGGCAAAGTGGTGAGTGGTCAATATGAGGCTGGGCCTGCACCTGAGCAGGTTTTACAGCCCGAGGAGCTTGACGCGGGTTACACCTTACTTTGCCAAGCCCAACCGCGCTCAGATATGGTGATCGAGTCGCGAGAGGTGCGGTTGGCTTCCGACATTCAAGTGCGTAAGTTGCCTGCCCGTTTGACCCGTTTGCGCCAAGCGACACCGGATGTGGCGATTTTGACGCTTCAGCTGCCTTCGTCTGAAACCTTCAAGTTCTATGCTGGGCAATACGTTGAACTGATTTTGAAAGAGGGCCGACGCCGCAGCTACTCAATGGCCAATTCGCCAGACCAATCAGCAGCGCTGGAATTGCATGTGCGTCACATGCCGGGTGGTGTGTTCACTGACCACGTCTTCGGCGTTGGTGAAACTCAGATGAAAGAGCGCGAGATTTTGCGTTTGGAAGGCCCATTTGGATCTTTCTTTTTGCGCGATGAAACAGAAAAGCCAATTGTTTTTTTAGCAAGCGGTACTGGGTTTGCCCCAATCAAAGCCATCATTGAGTCAATGATTGAGCGAGGCGTGCAACGCAAAGCTGTCTTGTACTGGGGTGGTCGTCGACCGCGAGACCTATATATGGACGAGTTGGCTCGCGAATGGACCAGCAAGCTTGAGGGTTTTGAATATATCCCCGTGGTTTCCGATGCGTTACCTGAGGATCAATGGCAAGGTCGTACAGGATTTGTCCATCATGCGGTGATGGCCGATTTTGAGGATCTCAGCGGTCATGAGGTTTATGCTTGTGGCGCACCGATAGTGGTGGAATCGGCTCGGACCGATTTCAAGGCAAAGTGCGGCTTGCCAGATGAGTGTTTTTTTGCTGACGCATTTACAAGTGCGGCAGACACAAACGCAGGCTGAGGCTACACTGCAAAAGGCCTCAGGTTGTGAGGCGATGTTAGCGGTGGCTTAAAAGCCTAGGAGAGCGTAACGATGAAAGTGGTCGTTCTTGGCAGTGGTGTGGTGGGCACGAGTTCAGCCTGGTGGTTGCAAGAGGCTGGCCATGAGGTTGTTGTGATCGACCGTGAAAAGGGTCCGGCTCAAGAGACTTCGTTTGCCAATGGTGGACAGATTTCGGTGTCATACGCGGAGCCTTGGGCTAATCCACAAGCCCCCCTGAAGTTATTGAAATGGCTGAGAAAAGACGACGCGCCTTTACTGTTTCGTCCACAGTTTGATTGGCGGCAATGGGTCTGGGGATTGGCCTTTTTAAGGGAGTGCTTGCCTTCAAGACTAGCGCCAAATATCCGCGCAATGGTTCGTTTGGCACAGTACAGCCACGAGACCTTAAAGCACATGCGTCAAGATCTTGGCATTGAATATGATCACCTAGAAAAAGGAATCTTGAACTTCTATCGGGATCAGGAAGAGTTCGACGGCTCACAAAAGGCTGCCGATGTGATGCGTGATTTTGGGGTTGACAGGCGTGTCATCAGTGCCGATGAGGTGGTGCAGATTGAACCGGCGCTTGCGCCTCATCGCGCTGCCATCGTTGGTGGCGACTACACCAAAG
>JAWOGG010000256.1:0-6204 GCA_046497085.1 Orrella sp. | reverse complement strand
ATGCGGTTACCGGACAGACCATTGCTGCGCAAAACCCAAGCCAAGAGGTAGAGCCCGCATCGCTGACCAAGATCATGACGGTGTACCTTGCCTTTGAAGCTCTAAAAGAAAACCGTATTACCCCAGACCAACAAGTGCCCGTATCAGAAAAAGCATGGCGCACCCCTGGCTCACGGATGTTTATCGAACCTGGCATGTCAGTCACGGTTGACGAACTGATCAAGGGCATTGTGGTGCAATCAGGTAACGATGCGTCGGTGGCGATGGCAGAGCTTTTAGCCGGAACGGAAGAAGCCTTTGCGCAGCAAATGACCGAGAAAGCGGTTGAATTAGGCATGACCGATACGACTTTTAAAAACTCCAACGGCCTGCCTGATCCCGAACACACTACGACCGTGCACGATCTAGCGGTTTTGGCGCAACGCATGATCAGTGATCACACCGACAAATACGAAACTTATTCAATCAAAGAATTCACTTACAACAACATCAAGCAAAACAATCGCAACCGCTTGCTTTGGGCTGACCCATCTGTCGATGGTATGAAAACAGGCCACACAGAAGCCGCGGGTTATTGCTTGATCTCAACCGCTCAACGGGGTGATAGAAGAGTCATTAGCGTACTGGTTGGTGCGGAAAGCGTGGCCACGCGTACCGAAGAAAGCCTAAAGCTGCTGAACTGGTCTTTCCAAAACTTCGATACCGTCAAACTGTTTGATGCCAATAAGCCCGCGATTGAAGCGCGCGTTTGGGAGGGCACCACCGAACTGGCCAAACTCGGTAGCATTGACCCCATCTTGGTCACAGTGCCCCGCGGTAAAACGGGCGACGTTAAAGTGGTTGCACAGCGGCCAGACCCCTTGTTGGCACCGCTTAGCCAAGGTCAACGGGTGGGTGAAATGACACTCATGCTTGATTCGCAGCCACTGCGCACCTTACCGTTGAATGTATTGGCGCCGGTTGAACGCGCAGGGTTTTTCGGGCGAGCTCTTGATCAATTCAAACTCTGGCTACAGTAAGACTGTGGCTTGCGACAAATGAATGAAGTAAGGGTTTAGGTTCAAGTTTTGAGGTTTTAAGTTTAGGTTTTAAGTTTAGGTTGAAGCGAATATGACCGAGGTAATTCAGGGCGTCACCGGCGATCCCACAGTTTATGTGAACGGCGAGTTCTTGCCCCTTTCTAAGGCGAGTATTTCGGTACTGGACCGTGGGTTCATTTTTGGTGATGGGATCTACGAAGTCGTGCCGATTTATCATGGCCAGCCCTTCCGGATGCAGGAGCATCTAGAACGGCTCGACCGTAGCTTGAGCAAACTCGAAATCACCCCGCCCATGGATAGGCAAGCCTGGATCGACTTGGTCAAGCAATTGATTGCCCAAGGGTCGGATAAGGGTTGTGCCATGGTTTATATCCAGGTGACCCGGGGCGTTGCCAAACGCGACCATGCCTTTCCTGTGCCGCCAGTCAAACCAACGGTCTTTGCCATGCTGGCACCCATGACGCCACCTGGCACCGAGCAACGATCCAATGGGCTAAGTGCGATCAGCATTGCCGACGATCGCTGGTTGCATTGCGACATCAAATCCGTCTCTTTACTCGGTAATGTGTTGGCCAAACAGGCTGCGGTAAAAGCAGGCGTTGATGAGGTCATACAGTTTCGTGCTGATTATCTGACTGAAGGCGCCTCGTGCAACATTTGGGTCGTTAAAGACGGGGCGGTCTATGCGCCGCCCAAAGACAACTTGGTATTAGAAGGGATTCGATACGGTCTCTTTGAGGAGTTGTGCCGTGAGCAAGGTATCGCGTTTCACCTATCACCCATTCCGCGGGCAGACGTCGAAGCAGCCGATGAGTTGATGCTTTCTTCTGCCACCCGGGAAATTCTGCCCATCGTTAAACTTGATCATGAGGACGTCGGTACTGGCAAGCCCGGGCCCGTCTATCAACAGTTGCGCCGCGCTTATGACGATCGCATCGCCGCTCTGGCATCCACAGGTCAGCCAGCATGAGTGAAACCCCAGAAACGTCATTGATCGAGTACCCCAGTGACTTCCCGATTAAGGTCATGGGTAAGCAAGACCCCACACTTGCTCAAACCCTATCGGATATTGTCATTGAGCATGACCCTGGGTTTGACCCGTCGACGGTTGAAATACGCTTAAGTAAGGCTGGCAACTACGTTGGCCTGACTTTCACGGTCAGGGCCACGTCACGCGAGCAATTGGACTCTTTATACAAAGCCCTGCACAGCCATCCTTTGGTGTCGGTCGTTCTGTAGTGGATCTGCAGCCAACGACTTTATCGGGCGTCCTGCGTTGGCCCGGCTTGGCCGATTACCAAACCGTTTTTGATGCCATGAAGGCATACACCGAGACACGCCAACCTGATGAGCTTGATACGCTTTGGTTGGTTGAGCACGCTCCCGTCTACACCTTAGGGCAAGCGGGCAAAGCCGAACACGTGCTTAACGCTGGATCCATCACGGTGGTGCAATCTGACCGTGGCGGTCAAGTCACATACCATGGGCCTGGCCAAGTCGTCGTGTATGTCATGGCCAATCTCAAACGCACGGGTTTGACCATCCGCGCCTTTGTAAACGCTTTAGAAGAGGCGTTGATTGATACCTTGGCTCAACACCATCTGCCTGGTGCACAGCGCCAAGCCGGTGCGCCAGGTGTATACCTGTCGCAATCCGACGGCCAGCTAGCCAAAATAGCGGCTTTGGGCATCAAAGTCAGAAAAGGCTACACCTACCATGGCGTGGCCTTGAATGTTGACATGGATCTCAATCCGTTTTTAGGCATCAACCCTTGCGGCTATCAAGGGCTTGAAACCGTGAGTATGGCCACCCAAGGGGTTCACGTGCCGTGGGAGACGGTCGCCTTGACCCTGGCAGGGACAATCATCAGACACTGTCGACTAAGAGTAGAATAATTGGCAAATAGCAACGAGATTGCCACACGAATGACCGTGTCAAAAGTGTTCGCCCAAGGATAGTAACCATGTCAACCGCGCCAACCTACGATCCAACCGTCAAACAGAAATCACAAGCCAAGACGGCTCGTATCCCAATCAAGGTGGTTCAGGCCGAACGCCTTAAAAAACCTGACTGGATTCGCGTTAAAGCGGCACCTGCGGGCTCAAGGTTTTACGAGATCAAACAGATTTTGCGCGAGCACAATCTATACACCGTTTGCGAGGAAGCCTCATGCCCCAACATCGGTGAGTGTTTTGGGAAGGGGACGGCTACCTTCATGATCATGGGTGACAAGTGCACTCGGCGTTGTCCTTTCTGTGATGTGGGTCACGGCCGACCTGATCCACTCGATGTCGACGAACCATTGAACCTGGCAAAGACCATTGCCGCCATGAAATTAAATTATGTGGTGATTACTTCGGTTGACCGAGATGACCTGCGCGATGGCGGTGCCGGACACTTCGTAGAGTGTATTCAAGAGGTTCGTCGCTTATCACCAAGTACGCGAATTGAAGTTTTGGTGCCCGACTTCAGGGGCAGACTAGACCGCGCACTGGCCGTCCTAGATGGCGGACCGCCAGATGTGATGAACCATAATCTAGAAACCGTACCCCGCCTTTATAAACAAGCCCGTCCCGGTTCTGATTACGCCCACTCCTTACGGCTGTTACAAGCGTTTAAAGAGGGACATCCAGAGGTGCCAACCAAGTCAGGGCTGATGGTGGGCCTCGGGGAAACCGACGAAGAAATTCTTGAGGTCATGCGTGACATGCGTGCGCACGATGTCGACATGCTAACCATTGGTCAATATCTACAGCCCTCTGAGCATCACTTGCCGGTTTTACGTTACGTGACGCCTGATACCTTTGCCATGTTCGAAAGAGAAGCTTACGCGATGGGATTCAGCCATGCGGCGGTAGGACCCATGGTCCGCTCCTCGTACCACGCGGACGAACAAGCGCATGCAGCTGGTGTGGCAGTGTGAGTGACGTTTGATCACACCTTAAGCTCGCTATCAGACCTTAGCTTTTTTTCCAAAAGGTATCGGCTTGTCCAAGGGCCTGATTGATATATCGGGCCAAGACAAACAACAGGTCTGATAGACGGTTTAGATACCGAGGTGACAGATCACCGAGTACATCTTGTTCAACGACAGCCACCACCGATCTTTCGGCACGCCGACAGACACTGCGACAGATGTGCGCTTGTGTGCTTGCCATCGTCCCGCCGGGCAGTATGAATTCTCTGAGTGGTTCGAGCGTGGCGTTGTACTGATCAATGGCTTTGTCCAAATGCGCCAGCTGTGACTCAACCAATTGGTTATACCCAGGTATGGCCAACTCACTGCCTATGTCAAACAAAGCGTGTTGCGTTGGTTCTAGTGTGGCTATAACAGCGGCTATGGGGGCTTGCTCTGCATCAACGCTGAGTTCGGCCAATAAGCGCCCCAACTGACTGTTGAGTTCATCAACGTCACCCATGGCTTGCACGCGACAGTGAGATTTTTTAACCCTTGAACCATCGGCCAGACCGGTCGTCCCGTCGTCACCTGTTCTGGTGGTGATGATTGTCAACCGATCTGCCATCTGAATGCCTCAATGATTGGGTTTAAAGAACGTAGCGCGCCAAATCCTGACTTCCCGCTGTTTGCGCCAGCTTGTCGTTGACATACTCAGCGTCGATGAGGATGGTCTGCCCTTCATGGGCCGACGCCTCGAACGACAACTCTTCCAACAGGCGCTCCATCACTGTGTACAAGCGACGTGCACCTATGTTTTCTGTTTGCTCATTGACCTCGGACGCCAGTTCGGCAAGCCGTCGAATGCCTTCATCGGTAAAGGACAACGTCACTGCTTCAGTGGTTAGCAGCGCGGTGTACTGCTTAGTCAATGACGCATCGGTTTCATTAAGGATTTTGACGAAATCGTCGGCGGTTAATGAGTCAAGCTCCACTCGAATCGGTAATCGTCCTTGTAATTCAGGAATCAAATCCGAGGGACGTGACAAGTGAAACGCACCAGAAGCAATAAAGAGGATGTGGTCAGTACGAACCATGCCGTGCTTGGTCGTCACGGTTGTGCCTTCAATCAGTGGCAACAAGTCACGTTGCACACCCTGTCGGGACACGTCGGCTGAGGCGCCATCTTGGCGAGCGGCAATCTTATCGATCTCATCCAAAAAGACAATGCCTTGCTGCTCGACTTGATGAATGGCTTGGGTTCGTAAGTTTTCTTCATTGACCCGCTTGCCGGCTTCTTCTTCTGTCAGTCGTCTCAATGCTTCTTTGACCGTTAGCTTGCGAGGCTTCTTTTTTTCATTTGCCATGCCTGCAAACATGCCTTTGAGTTGTTCAGCCATTTCTTCCATGCCTGGTGGGGTCATGATATCCATGGATGGCGCCGCAACGTTGAGCTCGATCTCGATTTCCGTATCGTCTAGTGAGCCTTCTCTAAGGCGCTTACGAAACGTCTGCCTAGCTGCTGAGTCTTCCCGGATGGGCGTGCCATCGGCTGCGCGTGGTGGCGTAATCAAAACGTCCAGAATTCGATCTTCAGCCGCATCTTCGGCTTGTGAACGAACTCGCTTCATTTCTTGCTCGCGCGTTTGCTTAATCGATACCTCCAAGAGGTCACGGATGATGGTGTCGACATCGCGTCCGACGTAACCGACTTCTGTGAACTTGGTGGCTTCAATTTTGATGAAAGGGGCATTGGCCAGCTTTGCCAGCCGTCGTGCGATTTCGGTTTTGCCTACGCCAGTGGGCCCAATCATCAAGATGTTCTTGGGGTGAATTTCATGGCGCAAAGGCTCGGGCACTTGTTGGCGACGCCAACGATTACGCAAAGCCACAGCCACCGCACGTTTGGCAGCTTGTTGCCCAATGATGTGCTTGTCGAGCTCTGAAACGATCTCTCTTGGTGTCATATTTACGGCTGACATGGTGAAGATGCCCTTTATAAAACTTCGATCACGTGCTGTTGATTCGTGTAGATGCAGAGGTCGCCCGCAATCGTCAATGACGCTTTGGTGATTTCCTCTGGTGTCAATTCGGTGTGCCGCATGAGTGCTAAGGCTGCGGATTGCGCGTAGGCACCGCCAGAACCGATGGCAGCCAAACCGTGTTCTGGTTCTAAAACATCACCAGTGCCTGTTAACACTAGCGTATGCTCAGTGTCTGCGACAATCAACATGGCCTCAAGTCGCCGCAAGACGCGGTCAGTACGCC
>JAWOGG010000168.1:0-5881 GCA_046497085.1 Orrella sp. | reverse complement strand
TGGTTGTCTGACCAGTTAACCGAGTCCTCGGTTCCCGCTTCAATTGAGCCATGGATCAGCACCGCAGGGTTTGTGGCACTCAAAGCGTGGCTAATCCCAATTGGCGCCTTTATTATTTTAATGCCAGTGGCCGGTATCGTCGGTCTAGCTGTTGCGGCGGTCTGGGTCATGCCACTGGTGCTTGCCCACGTGGGCAAGCGTGATTATCCAGATGTCACACCCAAAGGCCGTCACGCTGTTGTGCTTAGTGTTTGGAATGCGATCTGGGTGAGTGTTTTGTTTGTGCTTGGATGGCTGATTACGCTGCCCTTATGGCTTATCCCGCCCTTGGGACTGGTGCTATCACTTTTTTGGTGGTCGTTTGCTTTTTCTCGAATGATGCGAGTGGACGCACTGGTTGATCACGCTAGCCCAGTGGAGCGCAAGGTATTGTGGCGCGAGCGCAACATGGGATTTTGGTGGTTGGGGTTTGCCTGTGCGGTGTTGAATTTATTTCCGCCGGCTTGGGTGTTTTTACCGGTCTTTTCAGGTCTGGTGTTCGCTCACTTTGGTTTTGAGGCCCTGCGACAATTGCGTCGCCATGCCGTTGATCCGACCGTAATCAAACAGTCTTAATTTTTTTCTAGGTTTAAACATGTCAGTTGACTCAGCGTTGGTCCAAGCAAGTACGCCACGATTCGGAATGATCATCGTGGGCGATGAAATTCTGTCAGGCCGTCGTCAAGACAAACACTTTCCAAAGATGATTGAGCTGTTGTCATCTCGAGGGCTTAGCTTGTCTTGGCTACGTGTACTGCCTGACGACCGAGCCATTCTGACGCAAGCTTTGCGTGAGACGTTTGCCGGTGAAGATATGGTCTTTTGTTGCGGTGGTATTGGTGCGACACCTGACGATCACACACGACAAGCTGCAGCGGCCGCGCTTGGGGTGGCTTTGGCATTGCATCCAGAAGCGCAGGCAGAGATTACTCAGCGCTGCGCTGAGATGGCTGAGGCGGGGCAAGGCAGTGCTGACATGACCCTTCCAGAGAATCAGAGACGTCTTCAGATGGGTACATATCCGGTTGGAGCAGAGATCATTCCGAACCCATACAACCGGATTCCTGGGTTTTACATCAAACGCCATGCATTTGTACCCGGTTTCCCCGTGATGGCCTGGCCAATGCTGGAATGGGTGCTTGACTATCGCTATGCTGAGTTCCACCACCCTGAAGTGTTCGATGAGCAGTCTTTTTTAGCCTACGACATTCCAGAGTCCCGAATCACGCCAACGTTGGAAGAAATTGAAACGCAATGGCCTAGGGTCAAAGCATTTAGCCTACCCTCAATGGGTGATGATCGCCGCGCCAGACACATAGAACTCGGTGTGAAGGGGCCAAGCGAATATCTTCCGGCCGCCTTAGCGTTTTTACGGGAGCAAGCGCTAACGCTTGGGGCCAAGATCGATCCAGCGGTGTCGCGATTAGGGCAGCCGATTGAATAATCCTACCTATTTGGCTTGTCCATAACCTATTCATTTCACTTGTTTTTTTGAGCGATATTTCATATTATGGTTTGGTAATGTTGCGGTGCGGCATTTTTGCTCATACCTCTGGTCGCGCTTGCTAGGAACCTAATCATGTCAAGAATAAAAGAGAAAGAAGACTCGACGCCGGGTCTTGCCACAAATCCCACAGTGGCGAAGCATCAAAGCCCCATGGCGATTCAAGTCATCGAGCGAGCGAGCCGTTTGCTAGATGCGTTAGCAAACGAAAGAGACCCGGTACCTCTTAAAACACTTGCTAGCAGTACGGGACTGCACCCATCGACTGCTCATCGCATCCTGAATGATCTAGTGGTCGCTCGGTTCGTAGAGCGTGTCGACAATGGGCTTTATCAGTTGGGAATGCGGTTACTTGAGCTCGGCTCCTTGGTCCGCGATCGTTTAAACGTGCGAGAAGCGGCTATAGATGCCATGCGATCACTTCACAAGCTCACAGGCCAGACCGTGAACTTGTCCATACAACAGGGCGATGAGATCGTCTACGTTGACCGGGCTTGGAGTGAGCGTTCAGGTATGCAAGTTGTCCGAGCGATCGGAGGGCGTGCACCATTGCATTTGACGTCCACAGGCAAAATGTTTTTGTCTGCGGCTAACCCGCGTCAGGTTCGTGCTTACGCAACTCGTACAGGGCTAGCAGGTAACACAAGAAACAGTATCACGTCATTTGAGGGTCTAGATCGAGAGCTCGCGTTGGTTAGGCGCCATGGTTATGCGCGTGACAACGAAGAGCTTGAAATGGGTGTCCGCTGTATTGGCGCCGGGATTCACGATGACACTGGCCGCTTAGTCGCGGGGTTATCAATATCTGCCCCTGCGCAACGATTGCAGGACGGTTGGATACAGAAGCTAGTTGAGACTGCCCAAACCATTTCGGAGGCGCTTGGCTACGAACCAAACCGCAACGGCGCGTAGTCAATTGGTGCGCTGCACAAAAAAGCTTGACAAGTAACATTTAAGGGGTTAATTTGTAATTGTTGCGATGCAACATTCATTATGCGAACCCCAAGACGCAACCCAGATGCAAGCAAGACTCGCCGCTACGAACCGCAACACCGAAGCACATCAAACCGCCTGTAAACCATTCGGAGAATGATATGAACCAGTTACCTAAAGAAATGCTCGAGACTCAGAAATCAGCCCTTGAAACCATGATGGCTGTTCAAAGCACTGTTTTTACCGGTTTCGAAAAATTGGTGGACTTGAACCTAAAAGTCATGAAAGCCACAATGGACGAAACATCAGAAAAAGCCCAGCAAGCCATGGGTGTCAAAGACGCGCAAGAAGCCGTTGCTATGTCATCTGGCATGGTCCAGCCTTCAACAGAAAAAGCAGTGGCCTACAGCAAGCATGTTTATGACATCGTCGCAGGCGTTCAAGCTGATCTGTCGAAGTTGACCGAAGGCAAAGTGGCTGAGAGCCAGAAGCAGTTGGCTGAAGCCGTTGAACAGTTCTCACGCAATGCCCCTACCGGCACTGAAGGGACCGTTTCAATGATTAAGTCATCATTGGCACAGGCCACAGCCGCGTACGACAGCATGAACAAAGCCGCTAAGCAAGCCGCTGATGTGGCCGAGAAAAACATGCACGCTGCAACCGATGCCACCTTTAAGGCAGCATCAGACGCAACGACCAAGGCAACTAGCCGTTCGCGTCGCACTGCAGCCTAATTCTTCAGCCTCAATGTGATGCCGAAGAAAAGGCATGCCTCTGATTGAAACAGTCAGAACATGCCCCACAAAGCCGCCCCTTGAGTCATCAATGGGGCGGCTTTGTTTTTGGGTATGAGAATAAGGGTCTGCGCGACTGTGGTTACTGAACTGGCGCGTGCTTTAGGGCTGCAAGGCCTTAATCGATTTCACCGCCTCTTCGATTAAACCGGGACCCCGATAAATCAAGCCAGTGTAGATCTGTACAGCATTGGCCCCTGCTTGCATTTTTTCAGCAGCTTGTTTGCCGGACATAACGCCACCCACACCAATGATGGGAAACGACGCACCGAGTCTCTCGCGCAGTTGACTGATAACCCTCAGAGACAGCTCATGAACGGGAGCGCCTGAAAGGCCACCCGCCTCGTCCGCATGAGCCAAACCATTAACTGCCTCGCGTGACAGCGTCGTGTTGGTCGCTATGACGCCGTCAATATGGTGCTTGGTTAGGGCTTGGGCAATCGCGTCCAATTGATCCAAGCTGACATCGGGCGCGATTTTAACGGTCAGTGGGACGGCTTTCTTATGTTGTTGAGCGAGAAATTGCCGTCTTTCATCTAAGGCACCTAGCAACGAATCTAGGGCATCACTGCTTTGCAAATCCCTAAGATTCTTTGTGTTTGGCGAGGAAATATTGATGGTGACGTAATCCGCATGTGGATACACACCGTCTAAACCAATGAGATAGTCCTGTGCCGCATTTTCTATTGGCGTGTCGGCATTTTTACCAATGTTTAAGCCCAGGATGCCGCCGTTTTCTCGATAACGGCTCCGAGCCACGTTTTTTAAGAACTGCTCAAGCCCGTGATTGTTGAATCCCATTCGATTGATAAGCGCATCAGCCTCAGGGATTCTAAACATGCGCGGTTTAGGGTTGCCCGGTTGGGCTCGTGGTGTGACAGTACCGACCTCAATAAACCCAAAACCAAGGTTACCTAGGGCATCAATATGGGCGCCATCTTTATCTAAGCCTGCGGCAAGGCCCACAGGATTTTTTAAGGGCAATCCCATGAGTATTGTTGGAGCCAAAGGCAATTGATGTGAAATTGCGCGCGTCAGACGACAGTCATAGGCCTTTTGAAGCGCAGACATGGTCGCTTCGTGAGCTTTCTCAGGCTCTAAGGCAAACAAGGTGCGACGGATTAATGGGTAGGTGTTAAAAATCGCACTCATCGGTTTCTTAGTTTGAAAGGTGAATATTAGAGGGTTGAGCATCAAATGATGCTAAGGCCGTTTCATCTTGCCAACGACCATTGATTAGGTATTGTGCAGGCTTAAATTTGTCCTTGTAGGCCATTTTTGGACTTTCTTTAATCCAATAACCAAGATACAGCCAAGGCAGTTCCATGGTCTGGCATTGACGGATTTGCCAAAGAATACCGTATGTACCTAGGCTGCCAGGGATTTCTGGGTCGTAAAAGGTGTAAACCGACGACAGACCTTGCTCAAGCATGTCGATAATTGACACCATTTGCAGTGCGCCATGTTCGTCGCGAAACTCAACCAAACGTGAGTTCACTCGGCTAGCTAACAGAAATTGGCTGTATTGCGAACGACTGTCTTCGTCCATACCGCCGCCCGGGTGACGCGACTGTTGATAGCGGGTGTATAGATCGAAGTGCTCGGCCGACCAGGCGAGCTCAGTGACCAAGGCGCGTAAATGATCGTGAGCCTTGGCTGCCCTGCGTTGGCTGCGGGTGGGTTTGAAACGGGCACAATCCACACGAATCGGCACACAGGCGCGGCAGTGGTCGCAGTGTGGGCGGTACGTAAAAAGCCCGCTGCGTCTGAACCCCTCGTCCACCAAACCGGAATAGGTCTGAGCGTTGATCAAGTGACCGGGTGCGGCCACTTGCGAACGCGCTTGTTGGTGCGGCAAATAGCTGCACCGGTAAGAGGCCGTGGCGTAGAACTGAATCGCCGAGAAGGGTAGCTCATGTATCTGACTCATTTGAATCGATCGTAACCCATCGTTTACCAGTGTTGGATCAGACCTTTGAAGGCGTCAGGGTCTCACCAACTGTGGTTCTCCAGATAAATTCGGCCCGCTGGCCACCGAAGCGGCGTTTGATGCACTGCAGTCTGAACATGCTCAAGAAAAGATTGTCGTGACACCTCACGAGCACCTAAACGTTCCAAATGTGCTGTCTGCATCTGACAGTCAATCAGTTTGACGCCCTGTTGGCGAAGGAAGTGCACCAAGTAAACCAGCGCGACTTTTGAGGCGTCGGTGGCACGAGTAAACATCGATTCACCAAAAAACATGGTTCCCAAACTCACACCGTAAAGTCCGCCGATGAGTGATTTGTTCTGCCATACCTCAATACTGTGCGCACAACCGAGCTGATGCCAGTCGCTGTAGGCCTGGTGCATGGCTTGATTAATCCACGTGTCTTGCGGCGTGTCGGTTCCTCGTTGGGCACACCCTTGCATCACCGACTCAAAAGCTAAGTCTGTGGTCACAGTCCACCCCGCGTGTGAGTCTGTGTCGTCGCTCTTGTGAATTTGTCGCAGCCGTTTTTTTAACGAATGGGAGATGTGCAATTCGTCGGTATAGAGCACCATGCGCGGGTTTGTCCTCCTCGTATCTTCCCTCGGCGGGAGGACGTGGATAGTCCATCGGCTCCGGATC
>JAWOGG010000031.1:0-8102 GCA_046497085.1 Orrella sp. | reverse complement strand
ACCGTTTTGACTCTATCTTTGATGAGTTTCTTGGTGTGCTTTTTATCCAAAATCGACAGCTCTAAACGCTGCTGAAGGTTCAAGAAAAAGTCATTTAACTTTCGCACTTGCAGTTGTCCCGGCGATCGTCGTCCTTTTCGGCGGATGGCGGATACCGCACCAAAAACAATCACAATAGCGACTGCCACCGTGCCGACTTTGGCCAAAAATTCAAGATAGTTTAGAAAGATTTCCATTCGGGCATCCTTAGAGAACAAAACACAATAAATGACAATGCGAGTTAAACAGGCAATGCGCTTATTAGAAGGGAGATGGTGACAAAGTCGATAAATCGCACAGCCAAATCAAGGGTCAAACCAACTAAGGGTCAAACCAACGGCACGTCTGTCCAACTGGTGGTGTAGTTCGGCGATTTGCGTTCTTGCTTCATTTGCCAACCCGAGCACTCGCTCTGGGTTGACACATTGACCGCGCCACGTCCGTAGCGGGCATTCAGCGTATCGAGGGCAGCCATCAACTTGTGATCGTCAGCGTGCGCTGTTGCCAACAAATCCCCTTGCTGGTGTGTGACAGGACTGATTTCGCTCAGCATGATGCCGGCCTTTTTGTACTGGTACTCAGGCTTGAACATGCATTCACACAAAAAGGCAGCCCACCGATTCACTTCCAAAGAATCATTGGTCGGGTACGGCAGTGGCACGGCCAAGCAAGGCGCGTATTGAGGCAAATGGTGACGAAATCGGTTGGTAGCCAAAAAAACCTGTACGACCGAAGCTTGGCTATGTTGCGCACGCAGTTTGGCACAAGCATTGGCTACGAATGTCGACAACGCCTCTTTCAAAACAGGCAACTCGGTCACCATGCTTCCAAACGAGCGGCTAGAGACAATCTGTTTTTTATCAGCGGACACTTCTTCCAACTGAATACATGGCGTTTCCTGTAACTCGCGTTGCGTCTTTTCTAACACGACACCAAACGCCGCTCGCAAAGTTGGGGTATGAGCCTCACGCAAATCCAAAGCAGTGGTGACGCCATGATGTGCCAAGCGCTCAGTCAGTCGACGCCCGACGCCCCACACTTCCTCAACAGGCAGGCACTGCAGCAAATTGACTTTCTGCTGATCTGTCAATACATCGTAGTTAAAAACACCCTTGGACTTGGGGTGCTTTTTTGCCACATGGTTGGCTAACTTTGCCAAGGTCTTGGTTGGACCGACGCCCACGCAAACAGGCATACCCGTCCACTTACCCACGCGCGCGCGCATGGCATAGCTGACGTCGCGTAACTCAGGCGTACCCGTCAAATCAACGAAGCACTCATCGATGGAGTAAACCTCGCACTGCGGCGAGAAGCCCCTCAAGATCGTCATCACGCGATTGGACATGTCGGCGTACAAAGCATAGTTGCTACTCAAGGCCAAGATGCCGTGCTCTTGAGCCAGTGCCTTGCATTCAAACCAAGGTTGACCCATTTTGATGCCCAGTGCCTTGACTTCATTAGAGCGTGCGACCACGCAGCCATCATTGTTAGACAAAACAACCATCGGCACCCGTGCGAGATCTGGCCTAAAGACCCGCTCGCACGACACATAAAAATTGTTGCAATCCACAAGGGCTAGGGCTTGCTTGCTCGTTTGCGACATCACGTCAATACAGCTTGTGCAGATTGCGCGTGACCACGCCCCAAATCAACAGCTCCTCACCGTCTTTGACCACGATGGGTGGGTAAAGTGGGTTTTCTGCGAGCAATTTGACCACCCCGCCACGACGATGAAGGCGCTTGACCGTGTAATCGTCGTTCAAAACGGCAAGCACAATGTTCCCGTGCCTAGCCTCAATGGAACGGTCAACAATCAACTCATCACCCTCGTAGATGCCAATGCCATTCATTGAGTCACCCTTGACTCTAAAGATGAAAGTGGCCTCTTTGTTTCGAATCAGGTGTTCATTCAAGTCAAGACGTTTGCGCGTGTGATCCGCCGCAGGAGAAGGAAAACCAGCCCTAACGGTCCAAGCGCACATCTCGAGCCAGACTTTGGACTCAGATACAAACAGCGGTTGCGGGAGGGAAGTGTCAGCTTTTGTCATGCCTTAAATGTACTGTATATTTATACAGTACATCAAGTGCCCATAACGCCGTACACCTAAAACTCAAGGGAAGCCTAAAGCGATGGCGTTGTGAGTCGACGAACCGTCAAGGCGCAACGCTGTTCTATCAGGAATGTTCGCGCCGATTTAAAATGGCCTAACGGGTCAATTTTCGATCGGCGTCAACATCAAACCATGCTCGTGACTAGTGAGCAAGGACAGAAGAATCGCGGCGTCTAGTTCAACTATACGTTGACTCAGAAATTATGTGTGTTTAAAATGCACACATGTCGAGTACTAAAATTTACAATTGGAATACCGAAAAAAATCAGCTACTGACGACAGAACGGGGTATTTCGTTTGAAAGAATTGTGTTTGAAATCAGCATAGGTAATGAAGTTGCCCTCGTCATGCACCCCAACCAAAGCAAATATCCTGGGCAGATGATTTCTATGGTTGAGGTCGACGACTACGTGTACCTCGTTCCCTTTGTAGAAACTGAAACAGAGATTTTTCTAAAAACCATCATTCCCAGCCGCAAAGCCACTCGACAGTTCAGGAGCAAGCCATGACCAAAAAAACCCGCTACGACGACGAAGAGCTCGAGATTTTGCAGGCCCTTGAGGCGGGCCAGCTCAAGCCCGTGACCGACGCTGCTCAACGCGCCACGTCTCACCGAGCAGCTGCTGCGGCCACCTTCAAAAAAGATCAGCGGCTCAACATCCGCATTTCAAGTCGGGACCTAAAGAACCTGCAGGCACGAGCCGCTGAAGAAGGCATCCCCTACCAAACACTCGCCGCAAGCTTGGTACACAAATACGTTAGTGGACAGCTCATTAATCGTCACTGAGCATTGCGCCTTATCGTGAGGTCTCACTACACCTAAAACTCAAGAGAAGCCTAAAGCAACGGCGTTGTGAGCCGACGAACCGTCAAGGCGCAACGCTGTTCTATCAGGATGTTGATACGCTCTATTAGCGCACTTTCAGAAAAACCAGCCTTCTCGTCTGACTGCAGTGAGCGCGCCTTCACGGGCAGCAACTCAGCCAATGCCACGATCCTCTTTTTTGCTTGCGCGCGGGAAAGCCCAGCACTTTCTGCCAATTGCTCCCAGTGTCTGGCGTGAACTTCACTGAACTTATATTTACTTCCAATCTTCATCGCCATCTTAGGTGTCAGGGTTGGGTATACCGCTGTCGAAAATGCGTCGTAAAGCGGTGCCAGAACAGGCGTCGCACCGGAATAAAGCAAAGAAAAATTTTTAGCGTGTGCGTCGTGATTCCCAATCAATGCGTTAAAAATAACGTAATCAAACAATCGTAGTATTTGTGGCGCATTTGGACTTGTTAGTCGACGAACCAACTCAAAGCATGCTTGCAGATTAGGACCGCCTTCGTTTTGGTATTTCATCTCCGGAACAACACCAAGCGCCTGGCAGAAGTCCTCTTGATGGACTCTTAGTTGACCGTCATCAGCACCACTAGCGCCCTCGTTCCGGTCATAACGCGCCACCAACAGAAACTTTTGACCGAGAACACAATGAATGTTGGAACGAACCGGGCTCAAATTCAATGCATCGGCCAATGCGAGGCAATAACCCTCATTGATCACGCTGTCCTCAACCGCGCGAATGGCTGGTTTCAATATGTGCGTGCTTGGCGTGCCATTTTTGGGTAACCCAACCTGGTCACCATCGAATACGATCGGTAATTTGTCTTGTGCGCCCGCTAACGAAAGACGCAAGCCTTCTTCGCCAGCCAGCATTGGACGACCCGGGAGCTGACTCAGAATTTCTACCAGTCTTTGATCGCTTAACCACTCAACGTCGATTTTCTCACTTTGCGGCAAAGTCTGGTTCAGCGCTAAAAAAGTAACGGCCCCAGCACATTCTCCGCCAATGTGGTCTAGCAACGCAAAATCATTTCGCTGGGAAACCTGCAGTTCTCGAGCGATCAGATCTCGCATTCGACCCTCCGGCAACAACCCAGCAAAGAACGGACGCGTCTTCGAATCTTCAAACGGTTCGGCCTGCAACGGTAGCGATGCTGATAAAGGCACTGCATTTGCTTGGCTTAAGTAGCCAACTTCATAAGAAAATCCAAGCCGACCTTTGTCGAAGGTGAGCGTACCTGCTCTTTTGTCAAACAACCAGACCGCTAACTCACGTGTCACTGCGGCGCCCCTTGCTTGATTGTTCAATCGATGAGGACGACAGTCCACTGACTTGCAGCTCACCGCCCAACGCATTGATCACACGAAGCGTATTTTCTAACCTTACCGTTGGTTTGCCCGTTTCGAGATCGACGATAAAACGCACGCCAACACCCGCTGCCAACGCCACTTGAGACTGCGTCAGCCTGAGAGACTTGCGAGTCTGTCTGAGCGCTTCACCTAGTTGCAGCGGTGTTTGAATAGATGTCATTAGCCTAAATAATCCCGATCGGTAAATTATCAAAAAATATCGGCGCTAATTCGACTGAATTTCCCGATCGGGATATTTTAACACCGAGCGACATTTAATCGGGGGTCAACAATATTAATGACCTAATGACCTGGAGTCATTTCGTCGCGGCTATTGGCGACATATGAATTTTTTACCTTCTGCGCGCCTTGCAATAGCAACGACATCACCACCCTCACTAGTGTTTTTCACTGAGACAGTAGCTCAACATAGGCCTGATAACTGTACTGACGGTTCTTTTTCTGTCCGGTGATCTCGATGACGATGCCCAGCTCTTGCAACACCGTCACAGCTGCCGTTGCGGTGGGAAAGGTGGTCTCTAATTGCTGTCGCACCGCTTCGATGGTGAAGCGCGGCATCATGGGTAGTTGCTCGAACAATCGGTAACTTAGCGGGGTAGCCTTAGCCGATTGCAAAAGACGTTTGCGATCGGTGGCTACTAGGTCAGTTAACTGCATGATGTTTTTTTCGCCATCCTTGGCCGCGGCCGCAACGCCTTCAAGAAAAAACTTTACCCAGGACTCCCAATCGCCATCTGTGCGAATGGCCGACAAACGACGGTAGTACTCGGCCTGGTGCTGCTTCAAATAGCCGCTGATGTAGATTAAGGGCTCAGACAGCAATCCCCATTGTTCGATTAAGGCCGCAATCAGCAATCGCCCGATGCGACCGTTACCATCCAAAAAGGGATGAATTGTCTCAAATTGCGCGTGGATCATGGCCACCTTGACCAACGGCGGTAAATCTGTCGCTGAGTCGTGGATGAAACGCTCTAGATCGGCTAGCAGTCTAGCAATCTCTTGTGGCGGTGGTGGCACAAACACCGCGTTGCCAGGACGTGTGCCGCCGATCCAGTTTTGCGATCGACGTGGTTCGCCGGGTTGCTTACCCGCCCCGCGTGCACCGTCAAGTAACCGTCTATGTGCTTCACATAATAGGCGCACGCTGATGGGCAACCCATTGGGGCTACGCAACTGCTCTTGAGTCCAACGAAAGGCACGGAGGTAATTAGTGACCTCTTGCACGTCGTCGGTGTTGCTGACATTGAATCCAGCTTCTTCATCCAAAATGTCTATCAGTGTGGCTTGTGCACCCTCAATCTGCGAGGTAAGCAGAGCCTCCTTGCGGATGGCGCTGTAAAGCAACCAGTCCACTGAGGGCACCAAGCCCGAAACCCCTGCTAAGCGCGCAAGGGCGAGTTCGGCCTGACGGTTGAGGACATTGAATACCTCAGATGACAGGGACGGATCAGATGGTGGTAAGGCATAAGGCACAAATGCACGTACTGGCTCTCCCAGCGTTGTGGAGATGGTGTACCTCCCTGTCGTGCGTTTCATTTAAAGCAGCCTTTAATAAATTTAATCTAATTAAAGCATACTTTAATTAGATTGACAGCTATTAATCATCACTTTCAATACTGCCGGTCATATTTAGAGTTTTGGTGTGATTTTTAGGATTCAGAGCGAAATCAATACCAATAGAAGTACTGGCTATCCAAATCAGTTCGTACACTTAAGACGGAGCTACAGCAGCAGCCCGAGGAACCCGATGTCCATTTCGCGGTGCTAAGTACCGAGGTTGACGAGATGGACTGGCTTAGGTCCGGTCGCGGTCAACAGCAGCGTGTGCGCATGGGTGCCTTAGATAAAAACACTAGCTGGAATGCGAATGGCTGCAGCCTTAATGGCGTGTTTCTAATATGAATTACGCCTAAAGCGCGTGATCCTATGCGGATGCTAGCTGCCAATAGCCTTCAAGCAATAACAATACCCCGACAGCAGACAGCAGCGCAAAGCTTGCACGTCTGAGATTAATGTCAGATAGCGGTGGCGGATATTTGGTGCCAAACCAAGCACCTAATAAGGAAACAGGTGCACAGGCAAGAAACACAAAAAATGCCGACAAGGTGGTGGGTTCGGTCAGTTGTACCGCCACCAATCTCATTACCCCAAAACTCATCAACACAGCCAAAAGGCTCACCCGCATGACCGCTGCCAGTCGCGGCTGTCGGTAAAGCGACAAGACCAGAGGCGGACCAGGGGCGGCCAACATGCCCCCCAAAAGGCCGGCCGATAATCCAGTTAGCACACGACCCACCACGTTTGAGGGTGTGGGGTGTGTTTTTAGGTTCAGAAACAACATAGCTGAGGCCAGCAACGTGACGCCACCTAACAGCATCAGTGCCAGTGGGGTATGGCTAACATCCATGACAAATAACAACCATACGCCCACGGCAATGGCCGGCGCCATCGCGATAATCATGGGTAAGATGAGTGGGAAGTCGGGACGATGCGGTGATGACGCCAATGCCATGACGGCATTGACTATTACCAACAGACTGGCTAATTCAGTGACTTGCCAAAGTGGTAATAGCCCAAGGCTTGATGCCACTGACACGAACACAATGGAAAACGAGAACCCGGCAGATGCCTGAATATAACTGGCCCCTAGCGCCAAGGTCGTGAGCAACATAAGCTCTAGTGGCGCCATGCTAGTGAGCTGATGACGTTAGTGTCCCATCACCGAAAAGTGCCGCGGATAGGGATTGCGCGCATTGATCAAGTAATGGTCTGGTCTGAAGTAATTGACCCACTGTCATGCGTGAGGTTGGCGCATGTATGGCCAAACCAGCACGTACGCGCTGGTTAGTATCAAGGATTGGCACAGCCATCGCAATCAAACCAGGGCAGTCCTCTTCGTTATTGAACGCATGCCCCACGTCCCGGATCTCTTGCAAGTGCACTTCGAGTCTTTGGCTGTCGGTAATCGTTGTGTCAGTAAATGGCGTTAACGGCAACGTTGTGAGTAGCTTTTGTTGATCCGTTGGCTTCAAATAGGCTAGCAGCAGTTTGCCAATGGCAGTGCAATGAACAGGGACTTTTGAGCCGGGTTGTAGCTGCACTCGAAGGGGCCATTCGCATTCTTGTCGGTCGACATAGGTCACCTCATGGCCCGTCAGAATACCAATGTTGCAGGTTTCTTTTACCTCGTTGACCAGGCCAAGCAAAATAGGATGGGTGAGGTGTGACAAGGTCGGGTTGTGCAGCACATCTGTGGCGAGGTTGCGCATGATCGGACCAAACATAAACCCATCGGTGGCGATATCCCTGCTCAACGCGCCAAGTCGTTCGAGTTCTGTGACCACACGATGAATGGTCTGCTTGGGCATAGTTAGCGCATGACTGAGTTCTGCAATGGTCATCGCTGAGCCTTGCTCAGCGAGTGCCTGCAAAATCATGAGGTTTTTTTGGATTGCAGATGCCATTGCCTAAGTTAGTTCGTTGAGCCAGTGGCAACGATACCTTGTGCCGCATGTAGTTCTTCTTGTAAATCTGACAGAATCGAGTGCTCTAGCTTGCGGAACGATTCCGACATCGGATCTCTAGGATAACTTAGCTCGATCGCCTCATCACGTTTTATGCGCCCAGGGCGGTGCGTCATGACAACAACCCGGTTTGCCAGAAATAAGGCTTCCTCAACCGAATGGGTTACCAACACAACTGTCTTACGGTTATCTTGCCAGATGCGCAGAAGCTCTTGCTGCAAAAAACCAC
>JAWOGG010000255.1:0-5372 GCA_046497085.1 Orrella sp. | reverse complement strand
TTTCCGATGTCACGCAAGGGCCGCCCTGGCCTTGCCTTAGGCTTGGGCCTTTGGGCGTCTTTTTTTGGTGGCATCATTTCGGCCATCGTTTTGGTGTTTTTGGCACCTACGTTAGCGGCCATAGGCCTAGAGTTTGGTCCCTGGGACTACTTTATGCTGGTCTGCTTTGCCTTGACGATTGCCGCGAGCTTGTCTGAAGGGGCGTTGATCAAAGGTTTAATCGCAGGCGTATTTGGCTTGTTGGTTGCGAGCGTCGGCGAAGATCACATTAATGGAGCAGCTCGCTTCACGTTTGATTTTGATGTCATGGGCGCAGGGTTTTCTTTCTTACCCGTGCTGATCGGTTTGTTTGCATTCAGTCAACTGTTAAACGACATGAGCGACACTGAATCAGCCAAAAAACCCATGATTTCCGGCCACCACAAAGCCGTCAAAATGGAACACCGCCAATCCATCGCACTAAACATCCTGAACTGGTTCACAGTGGTGCGATCAGCATTGATCGGTTTATTCATTGGTTTACTACCGGCGGCGGGCAGCTCGATTTCAAATATCTTGGCTTACGACCAGACCAAAAAAGCGTCTAAAACACCCGAAGCGTTTGGCACAGGCACACCACAAGGCCTAATCGCCTCAGAGTCTTCAAACAACGCCACCGCTGGCGGGGCTTTGATCATGATGATGGCCCTAGGTATTCCCGGCGATGCGGTCACCGCTGTGATGCTAGGTGCACTGACCATCCACAACATTGCGCCAAGCCCAACGTTTATTACCACGCAGCCCGTGTTGGCCTACGGCATCATGGTGGCTTACTTTTTAGCAAACTTCATGACCTTGGCCATGACCTCTGGTGCCCTGCGCGTGTTTTTATTGGTGACACGAATCCCGCTTTATATCCTAGGGGTTGTGATTCTCTTGTATTGCGCAATTGGCGTTTTTACACTGAACAACACCACCTTCGACATCTGGACGTTATTGGTATTCGGGGTGCTTGGGTTTGTGATGGTTAAAAACGGTTTTCCGCTGACCCCCATGGTTTTAGGTGTGGTCTTGGGACCGCTCGCAGAGCTTAATCTGTCACGATCACTGTCAACGAGTGATGATCTGACCCTCTTCTTTGTCCGTCCGTGGGCCCTATTCTTTATTGTGATGGCACTGTTTTCGGTATTTTTTCCTCTGTACCAGTCGGCCGCAAAAGCTGGCAAACGTTGGGCCTCTTTTTATGGCGTCGCTTTCATGGCTTGCACTTCGGTGCCGCTGATGCTCATGGAAGGCGGCTTTCGTACCGGGCTAGGGGCGGTGCTATTGCTGCTGGCCATTTGGCTGACCGTCAACAAATTGAGGGCACCAACTGCTCAAAACCCCTCAGTCAAATAAATCAACTGGCAAAAATGCAAAGCAGCCATGTACACTTTGCGACATGACTACCTTGTCCTTTCGTTTACTGGCACTGATTGCGCTCATTCTTTCGTTGGGCGTAGGCAGTCTGTCTTTGTCGCAATCGAAGTCCGATGGCCCATTGGTCTATGTCGCCAATGTGGATGGCACCATTGACCTAGGTTTAGCGCCTTATATCGAACGCGTACTCACGCAGGCTGAACAAGACGGTGCGGCAGCCGTGGTGTTACGAATCAATACCTTTGGCGGACGGGTCGATGCGGCCGTACAAATTCGTGATGCTCTAATCAAAAGCCCCGTCCAATCGATCGCATTCATCGACACACGCGCCATTTCTGCGGGTGCGCTGATAAGCCTGGCATCTAACGCCATTGTCATGGCGCCGGGTGGCACTATCGGTGCGGCAACGCCCGTGCAAAGCTCCGGCACAGAAACCTCTCCCGTTTCAGAAAAAACCGTCTCTTACGTGCGCAAAGAATTTAGCGCGACCGCCGAAAGCCGTGGTCGCGACACCTTAATCGCTGAAGCGATGGTTGATTCAGATGTCGTCATTCCGGGTGTCACCGACCGTGGCAAGCTACTGACGCTCACCACCGATGAAGCGCTTGAAGTCGGTATCGCAGATTTTGAAGCGGCCACTTTGGCAATCACACTGGACAAGCTAGGCCTTAAAGACGCCCAAATCATTGAGACCTCGGTCAACTGGGCTGAGGAAGTGGTGCGCTTTCTGACCAATCCAATCGTTAGCTCGTTGCTGGTCACTGTTGCCATGCTGGGCATCGTGGTTGAGATCAGAACACCTGGCTTTGGTGTGCCAGGCGCACTAGGGATTACCAGCCTGGGCTTGTTCATTTGGGGTCACTGGCTAGTCAACCTCGCAGGCATGGAGGAAATACTGCTCGCCGGTGTCGGGGTGATATTGCTCCTTGTCGAAGCATTTGTGCTTCCCGGATTCGGGATCGCGGGGATTCTGGGGCTGTTGGCTCTAGTGGCCGGTCTTATGCTAAGCACAGTCGGTGATGGTTTTACGATTGATGCCTTGATTACGGCTGCGGCGCGTCTTGGCGGTTCACTTGCCTTGGCCGTGGTTTTAAGCCTACTAATACTACGCTACCTCCCAAGAACCAAGGTTGGCCGGCAGTTGATTTTAGAAACCGGGCTAGCGGCAGACCAAGGATTTACGTCTGAGCCACTGTCTGACCATGGTTACGAAGGTAAGATAGGCACTGCCGCCTCAGATCTGCGACCTGCGGGTATCGCTTTGATTGAGGGCAAACGGGTGGACGTAGTGTCAAATGGTGGTTACATTGATGCAGGGCAACCCATCAAAGTGGATCATGTCGACGGCAACCGTATCGTGGTTACCGAAATCAGCGAAGGAGAAGTTCGTGCGGGAGATAAGCAATGATTGATCAAATCCTAGGGATTTTTGGGACTTTCGGGATTTTGATTCCCGTCGTCATTGCCCTCATCATTATTTTGTATCTTGTGCCCATCCCGCTGTGGATAGCCGCATGGGCATCGGGCGCATACGTAGGACTTTTTACTTTGGTCGCGATGCGTCTGCGTCGCGTCCCGCCACACACGATCGTGACCGCTCGAATCAGTTCGGTCAAAGCTGGTTTGCAGCTCTCACTTAACGACTTAGAAGCTCACTTCTTGGCAGGCGGTGACGTCATGCGCGTGGTCAACGCCATGATTTCGGCTGACAAGGCCAACATTGCTCTTAACTTCAAGCGCGCTGCCGCCATTGACTTGGCTGGCCGGGACGTTTTAGAAGCCGTGCAAATGTCAGTCTTGCCTAAAGTGATTGAAACGCCACGAATCATTGCCGTCGCCCGTGATGGTATTCAGTTGGTTTGTTTGGCCCGAGTCACGGTCAGAACCAATATCGACCGCTTGGTCGGTGGTGCGGGTGAAGAGACCATCATCGCCCGCGTTGGCGAAGGAATGGTGAGTACGATTGGTTCGGCTGGCAACCACAAAACCGTTCTTGAGAACCCTGACAACATCTCCAAGCATATTTTGGGCAAAGGTCTAGACGCTGGTTCTGCCTATGAGATTCTCTCAATCGACATCGCGGACGTTGATGTCGGCGAGAACATCGGTGCAAAGCTGCAAATCGATCAGGCCAACGCTGACAAGCAAATTGCCCAAGCCAAAGCTGAAGAACGTCGTGCCATGGCTGTGGCCAAAGAGCAAGAAATGCGCGCCAAGGTGGTTGAGGCCGAAGCAGAAGTGCCGATCGCCATGGCCGAGGCCTTCCGCGGTGGTCAGCTGGGCATCATGGACTACTACCGCATGCAGAACTTACAAGCTGATACGGATATGCGCGAGAATATCGCAGGTGAACCATCCGGTAACTCTAACGGCGTACCTAAGCTCTAAAGGACAGTCGTCTAATGGCTTTTAAAAAACGGAAACCAACGGGAAAGAAATCCAACCCCGCGATGATCTTTGTGATTCTCGCGGTGGTCTCCTATGTTTTAGGTTTTCCTCTGCCCGTCACCGCTTTCTTGGCGTTTGTTGCGTACATCCTGTTCAAAGCCAAAAAGGATGGTAAGTCACTCAATGATTTACCTGTCCCACCAGCCAACAATGAGCAGGCAACGGCCAATCAAGACAGCGAGCTGTCCACCGACTTTGGTCGCCAAAAAGATGACAGATCACCGTTAGAAATCTTTGCACAACAAAAAGCCGAACAGTTGGAGCAGGAGCCTGCACCACTCGTGCCTGAGTACCAACCATGGGAGCCGCCTGCCCAACCCAAGCCTGCGCCCACGCTTGAGACGACTGCGCCTAAAGTGACACGAACCACTACCACCAGAGCCCGTCCCTCACCCTACAGAATCGATGATGGGCAATACAGTGGAAGATTGGTCAACCAATTCCGCACAACCCAAGGTCTGCGTCAGGCGGTTGCAGCGATGACCGTACTCGGGCCACCGCGTTCAATTCAACCTTATGTTTCAGACCCGATGCTAAGCACCGGGGTAGCACCCACAAAAGCGAAGAATTAATCCTTCTGGGGATACCAATTCGGCTGGCGTTTTTCCAAGAAAGATCGCGTGCCTTCTGAAGCCTCATCTGCTCGTCTAGTGGTGGCGTGTTGCACCACCAGCGATTCAAACAGCTCGTCTGGAAAGTAGGCCTCTGACAATTCAAGTGCCAAACGCTTGCTGTTGGCTATTGCCTGAGGTCCGCTCATTAAAAGCGCTTCCACCACTTTGTATGCGGTTTCTTCTAATTGATCGAGTGGACATACCTCGTGTACGAAGCCCATGCGCAATGCCTGCTCAGGACTAATGCGCTCGCATGTCAAAGCGTAACGACGTAGATTGCGCACACCAATCGCTTGAATGAGCTGCGGAAAAATGATTCCTGCTACCAAGCCCCAACGCGCTTCGGTAATCGCAAACATCGCGTTATCGGCAGCCACGACCACATCGCACGCGGCCGCCACTCCTGTGCCACCGCCAAAGCAGCCGCCCTGAATCATGGCTACAGTAGGAATTGGCAGCTCATTTAAGCGTCTGACCGCTTCGGCAGTGGCCCGCGAGGCGGCCACGTTCTCTGTTGCGCCTAATTGACCTTGCTCATTGATCCATGCCAAATCAGCGCCCGCCTGGAAGTGTTTGCCATTGCCTTTGAGCACCACCACACGCAATCCCTGCTGCTTAGACAGCAAATCCATCGCCTCATGCAAACCCGCAATCATGTCACCGTTATAGGCATTGTTGACCTTTGGTCGATTCAATGTAACCACACCCACCCCGCGCGCGTTCATCTCGCACAACACGGTGTCATTACCCACGCCAATCTGCTCAAGTGCCTTGATTGATTCCGACATGTTTTGCTCCTCTATTGCTTTGGTTAAAAATCTAGTCTCTATGGTTTTATTGTCGCGATTTAAACAACTTGGTAACAAGCAAAATATGATGTTCTGTGTATTGTTTAGAAAATGCCTGCTTAAA
>JAWOGG010000230.1:0-6809 GCA_046497085.1 Orrella sp. | reverse complement strand
GTGGTTGCTCTCAAGAGATGATTTGATGCGTCATGAAGCGGCGGGTATCACTACTGACGTATTTCCCAAGTCCGTGTACTGGCGAGGTAACACCTTGAAGCTGGACTATCACTTTGAACCGGGATCGCCCAAGGACGGGGTCACCCTTTCTGTGCCGTTGGTATTGTTGAATCAATTAAGTGTGCAGCGCTGGGAGTGGTTGGTGCCTGGCATGGTGAAAGAGAAAGTGCAGTGGTTGGTCAAGTCTTTGCCACAAAAATTACGCAAGCATTGCGTACCTGTGCCTGAGTATGCACAAGCGTTTCATGAACGTTGGTTCGAACAGATGCAATCGCCACCGACGGGTTTGATCGCTGCCATCGTTTCCGATATTGGCCAGCAATTTCATGTCAGGGTTCAAGACACAGACTTTCGGGCTGATACGTTGCCAGCACACTTGTTTATGAACTTTCGGGTGCTCGATCAGCATGGTCGGGTGTTGCGGTCAGGACGCAATCTGTCGCAGTTAAAAGCGCAGTTCGGCGATCAGGCTCAAGCCACCTTTCAAGAAATGGCAGCGCAAGGCGAACCTGTGATTGCTGAGCAGGCGCTTGATCACATCACTGGTTGGACATTCGATCCATTGCCAGAGGTCATGGAAATCCGTCGTGGCACAAAAAGTGTTCTAGGCTACCCTGCTTTGGTAGATGCGGAAACGCATTGCCAGATTGATGTTTTTGATGACCCACAGACGGCCCAGCGTGCCCATCGCCTAGGCCTGTTGAGGTTATTGAAAATTAGCCTAAAGGATCAGATCAAATTCTTGGAAAAGAATTTGCCCGAGGCACTTCGTTTGGGTGTCTTGTACATGCCGCTTGGATCCTGGGAGCAATTGCGCCGGCAGATTATTGATGCGGCTTTGTTGCGTGCAGGACTAGAAACGGAATGGCCCACGGATGCTAAAAGCTTTGCGGTCTGTCGCGAACAAGCCAAAGAGCGGGTCGGGTTATTGGCGCAAGAGTTGGCAAGATTGGTCTTAACAATCTTGGAGCAGTGGGAATCCGTTAAAAAGCGGCTCATACAATTTAAAACCCATGAAAACGCGTGTAAGGATATGCACCAGCAACTAGGTGAGTTGTTACCAGCCTCGTTTGTGGTTCAGACACCGTACGAGCAGTTAAAACATTTCCCACGCTATCTTGAGGCAATGACGATTCGATTTGACGGATTACGTGCTGACGCGGCTCGTGATCAGGCTCGGATGACGGAGATGGCGCCTTTGTTGTCTCATTACCGGCGCGCCCGGCAGGCGTTGGCAGGCGCGCCGGATCCAGCGCTCGATCAATTCTTTTGGTTATTACAAGAGTTGCGTGTCGCGCTGTTCGCTCAGCGACTCCGTACGCCTTTTCCAGTCTCGGTCAAGCGTCTTTACAAAGCCTGGGAGGCGTTGCAACGCTAATTTTTGAGCTAGATAGCCAAGAACAGCAAAATGGCAATCACGATTAGCCCGGCCTTAGTTGCTTTGTATACCGATCGGTTCGCTGCTTTAAATGCCTGACGTTGTTGATCAATGACCCAGTGCCAGTGGGCAAGTTTGTTGATGATGCCTGTTTGGTCTGATTCTGCGTTAGGTGAGCTGGTGGCCGATACAAAAACGCGACCAAACCAGCGGTTAAAGCTTTCTGCCCATCGCCACTTAAGCGGGCGTTCGACATCACAAAACAAAATGATGCGCTTAGTGTCGGTTTTATTATGAGCTTCGTGAACATATGTCTCGTCAAATAAAACGCCTTCGCCGTCGCGCCAGACATGGCGAATGCCATCGACGTCTATGTAGCATTGATCGTCGTTAGGAGTCGATAGCCCAAGGTGGTAGCGCAGCGAGCCTGCGAATGGGTCGCGGTGGGGATTGAGTTTGCCACCTGGGGGCAATTCAGCAAACATGGCTGCCTTAACGGTTGGGATTTGTTTCAGTAGTGCGACGGTTTTGGGGCAAAGCGACTCGGCCGACGGGTGCTTGGCGCCATACCATTTAAGATAAAACCGTTTCCAGCCATACTTAAAAAAAGAATTAAAACCAATGTCGTTGTGGGCGTCCGGGGCTTTGATTTCTTTGATGTGAGCCAAATGCAGTGCTTCGTTGCGCACTGTTTCCCAGTTGTCCTCAAGTTGCTTGAGCTCGGGTAGCCGAGAAACCGGCACATACGGGGTGGTGGGCACCTTCGAACTTAGAATCATGAAAGTGTTAAGCGGCGCCAGAATAATGGAGTGATCGAGCAATTGACGCTTAAGCGGCAACCGCACCATTCCGCGCCAGTGTATGAACAGCACTGATCCGATCCAGATAAACAGAATTAGCCATTTCATGATGTCTTTGCGCTGTCCTTGAGTACAATCAAATCCATGTCAGGCAATCAGCCCTCCACTCCGTTTATTCATTTGCGTGTCCACTCTGAGTTCTCAGTGGTGGACGGCATTGTGCGCATTAGTGACTTGGTAGCCAAGACCAAGTCACAAGCCCAGCCTGCTATTGCGCTGACCGATCTTGGTAATGTCTTTGGGTTAATAAAATTCTATAAGGCAGCCAGAGCTAAAGGTATCAAACCGATCGCCGGTTGCGACATTTGGCTAACGAATGAAGCCGATCCCGATAAGCCTCACCGTATTCTACTGCTTGTTGCCAACGAGCAGGGGTATCGGTGCTTGTGTGAGTTGGTCACGCGGGCTTGGCTGGAAAATGCCCATCAAGGCAAGGCAGCAGTCAAGCGCGAGTGGGTGATGCAGTCAGAAGGACTGATTGTGTTGTCGGGTGCTCGTTTTGGTGATGTGGGGCAAGCCTTGGTCAATGGACAGGCGGCCTTAGCCGAACAGCTCGCCACGCAGTGGAGTGAAGCCTTACCGGGGCGCTATTTCCTTGAGCTACAACGGACCAGCAATCAGGCGGATTGGAGTTGTACCGACGCGTCACTTGAATTAGCGCAAACATTGGCTTTGCCAGTGGTAGCCACCCACCCTGTGCAGTTTCTAAACGCTGAAGATTACCGTGCCCATGAGGCTCGGGTGTGTATTGCTGACGGTGAAATTCTAACCAATCCCAAGCGTGAACGACGATTTACTGAGGATCAGTACCTGAAATCGACGCCGGACATGGTTGAGCTGTTTTCTGATGTGCCTTCAGCACTCCAAAACAGTGTGGCGATTGCTCAGCGGTGTAATTTGACACTGACATTGGGTCAGGCTCGCTTGCCGGAGTTTCCAACCCCGCCGGGTATGACCATCGATGACTATCTTTTTGAGTTGTCTCAAGAGGGATTAAATGTTCGTCTTGAACAATTGTTTCCGCAAGAGTCAGAGCGGCAGGCACAGCGTCCCACCTACGAAGCACGTTTGTCTCTAGAGTGCCAGACCATTATTCAAATGGGCTTTGCCGGTTATTTTCTGATTGTGCAAGACTTCATCAATTGGGGCAAAAAAAATGGTGTGCCGGTGGGGCCGGGGCGTGGATCGGGTGCGGGTTCGTTGGTGGCCTATTCGTTGGGTATCACTGATTTAGATCCCATCCGATATGACTTGTTGTTTGAACGGTTTTTGAACCCAGAGCGGGTTTCGATGCCGGACTTTGATATTGATTTTTGCCAAGACAATCGCGAACGCGTCATTGAGTACGTGAAAGAAAAGTATGGTCGCCCAGCGGTCAGCCAGATCGCGACCTTTGGCACTTTAGGCGCCAAAGCGGTTGTCCGGGACGCCGGTCGTGTACTCGACATGCCTTACATGCTGTGTGACGGACTTTCCAAACTTATTCCGTTCAACCCTGCTGATCCTTGGACGCTTGAAAGAACGCTGTCTGATGAGCCGGCGTTTAAAGCACGCTACGAGAAAGAAGATGAGGTCAGGGCACTGATTGATCTGGCTAAGCCACTTGAGGGACTGACCCGCAATGTTGGTATGCACGCAGGTGGGGTCCTGATTGCGCCGGGCAAGTTGACTGATTTTTGCCCGCTGTATTGCCAGCCGGGTCAAGAGGCTAGTGCGATTTCGCAATTCGATAAGGACGATGTAGAAGCCGCTGGTCTGGTGAAGTTCGACTTTTTGGGTTTGCGTAACCTGACGATTTTAGATTGGGCGGTGCGTTACGTACGGCAATTCAATCATGAGCTCGCTGATTTTGACATCATGACGTTGACCTTAGATGACCCTAAGGTTTACCAGTTGCTTTGCGAAGCGAACACCACGGCGGTGTTCCAGCTGGAATCACGTGGCATGAAAGAGTTGCTCAAGAAATTAAGGCCGAGCAACTTTGAGGATGTGATTGCTGTGCTCGCGCTCTACCGACCAGGCCCGCTGGAGTCTGGCATGGTTGATGATTTCGTTAACCGAAAGCACGGTCGGGCATCAGTCGATTATTTCCACCCTGATTTGGAGCACACGCTCAAAAGCACCTACGGTGTGATTGTGTATCAAGAGCAGGTGATGCTGATCTCACAAATCATCGGTGGCTACTCGCTTGGCAGCGCTGATCTTTTGCGTCGTGCCATGGGCAAGAAAAAAGCCGAGGAGATGGCTAAGCAGCGTGAGTTGTTTCAAGAAGGGGCAGCTAAGAAAGGGCATGATCCAAAGTTGGCCGTCAAGCTTTTTGACCTCATGGAAAAGTTTGCAGGCTATGGCTTCAACAAATCGCACTCGGCTGCTTATGCCTTAATTGCGTATCACACGGCTTGGTTAAAAGCACATCATCCTGCGGAGTTTCTAGCGGCGACGCTGTCATCTGACATGGATGATACCGATAAGGTACAGGCCTTTTGGCGTGACTGTCGCGCCAATGGCGTGACGGTGTTGCCACCGGATGTCAACGCATCTGCTTACCGATTCGAACCGGTTCAGGACGATGCTTATCGTCAGGGCAAGCCGCCTCGCACCATTCGCTACGGACTAGGCGCGATCAAAGGGATCGGCCAAGGGGCGATCGAAGAAATTGTTCGTGCCCGACAAGCTGGTGGTCCCTTCGAGTCACTGTTTGAGTTTTGTCAGCGCGTCAATCGACAGTTGGTTAATCGGCGCAGTTTTGAGTCTTTAATAAGAGCGGGCGCATTCGATACGATTGCCACCAATAGGGCGGCTTTGTTGGCTTCTCTTCCAACGGCACTAGAGGCGGCAGAGCAAGCCGCACGCAGTGCCTCTCAAGTCTCGCTGTTTGGCGATGACGGTAGCGATGTGGTGGCTGTTGCGCTTGAGAAAGCAACACCCTGGGACTTGCGCCGACGGTTGGCTGAAGAAAAAGCGGCGTTGGGGTTTTTCTTCAGTGGCCACATGTTTGATGCATGGCGTGACGAGGTTAGACGGATGGTGCCACGAGCCTTAAATCAAGTGGCGCCTGCGCGTGAGGTGCAATGGCTCGCAGGAACGATTGCATCCATGCGTACGCAGATGACGCGTCGCGGCAAGATGTTGATTGCAACCATTGATGACGGCTCTGCTCAACTTGAAGTCATGGTTTTCAATGAGATGTATGAGGCTAATCGCGCACGATTTAGAGAGGATGCCTTGCTGGTTTTATCAGGCAAAGTCTCGGTTGACGAGTATTCGGGTGGCTTTAGGGTGTCGGTAGACGACGTATTTGATTTGCAGACGATGCGCGAAGCTCGAGCACGCGCGTTGTCGATACGACTGAATGGGAATGCGGATGCTGACCGGTTGGAGCAGCTATTGACGCCGTACCGTGCTGAAGAAGAAGGTGCTGGCATGCCAGTTGAGATTCGATATGAAACTCACGGTGCCGCATGCCGTATACGATTAGGTCAGCAGTGGTGTGTTCACGTGCCAGACGAGTTGTTGCTCGAGTTAAGTGACTGGGTGGATGCAGATGGGTTTGAGATCGTTTACTAACAAGCTTAGGGCTTGGCGTGATCAGGCGCGTCGTGGTGTGGCGATTTTTCTTTTTGACAAGAAGCTTCGTAGCGAGGGTGACTTCCAAGAGGCGATTTTGTTTGTTCGTTGGGATGGCAAACTCGGTGATACGGTGGTGTTGTCGTGGGCCTGGCGGGCGCTAAAAACCCATAGACCCGATCTAAAGATGTGGATCATCACAGGATCAGGTTTTTACGACCTGTTTGACCATACCTACGGTTTTGATAAAGTGATCTCGGCGCCGAGTCGGCCCAGATTGCCGTCTCTGTTCCAAATGGCCAAGCAGCTCAAAAGGCCCCGGTATGTCGTCCATCTTTCGCAGTTTATGAAGGCTAGGGATTTGATTTTCTTGCGCCTACTCGATCCTGCGCATGTGGCGGGATTGGATGACGCTATCAAATGTGTTGACATCAAGTTGGGCAAACCTACCAAAGGCTTACACTTTTCAGAAAAATTAGTGCCGTTACTTGATGGCTTGTCCGTGCCTACTAACGACCGACAGTACTGGCTACCGTTTGATAAAACCGCAGCGAGGAAGGTGTCGGCGTATTGGCCTTCTGAGGTGGTGATTGGTTTTTGTCCTAATGGGGCCAGTAAACACCGGTGTTTCAGTGACGATAAGATCGTAAAGACCGTTCGCGCGCTTCTGAGCGATGGTGACAAACGCGGGCTTGCTATTCGCATCTTTTTGATCGTGACTTCAGATCAAAAGCAGCGGGTCAGTCGGTTAATTGAGGCGCATGGGTTGTCGAACCACGTTTTTTTTGAACCAACGCGAAACCTTGCTGAACTGATTGAACAAGTTCGTGCATGTGCTGGTGTCATCTCTGTCGACACGGGAATCGTGCATGTGGCCTCAGGGTTAAATAAACCGTTGCTAGCGTTTTATCACCCACCGGATTACAGTGCTGTCATCAGCCTTG
>JAWOGG010000175.1:0-3099 GCA_046497085.1 Orrella sp. | reverse complement strand
ATCACGGGGTCTGCGACTCGGTCACGGCGTGTGGGATTTGATTTTTAAAAGGCGTTAGCCCCTAAAACCACCACCAAATCCTCCGCCGAGCGACTTCATACCGCCCATGGCTTTGGGCATTTTGGACATGCCACCTTTTTTCATTTTTTTCATCATGCCCTGCATCTGCTCAAACTGTTTGAGCAGACGGTTGACGTCTTGCACCGGCACGCCCGCACCCGCAGCAATACGCCGCTTGCGAGACGCCTTAAGCAACTCCGGTTTGGCACGCTCGTGCGGCGTCATTGAATTCAAAATACCTTCGGTACGACGCAATTGTTTCTCTGCTTGAGGGCCCTGCATTTGACCGGCAGCTGCGGCCATATCGCCCGGTAGCTTCTCAAGCAAGCTGCTCATGTCACCCATTTTTTTGACTTGTGCCAGCTGATCTCGGAAATCATTCAAATCGAACTTGTCGCCCGATTTCATCTTGCCGGCAAGCTTTTGCGCTTGGGCCACATCGATATTTTGATGCGCCTGTTCTACGAGTGAAACGATGTCACCCATGCCAAGCACACGCTGGGCCATGCGTTCTGGATAAAACGGCTCAAGGCCGTCAAGCTTTTCTGATACACCGACAAATTTCAACGGTTTGCCCGTCACGTGCCGCACTGACAGGGCCGCACCGCCGCGTGAGTCGCCATCGACCTTAGTCAGCACCACACCCGTCAATGGCAGTGACTCACCAAAGGCTTTCGCTGTGTTAACCGCGTCTTGGCCTTGCATGGCATCAACCACGAACAGCGTCTCCACCGGCTGCAACAGCGTGTGCAGCATTTGGATTTCCTGCATCATCGCCTCGTCGATGCCTAATCGACCGGCGGTATCCACAATCAACACATCGATATGCTGCCGCTTGGCATGTTCTATGGCCGCTTTTGCAATATCGGCTGGCTTTTGTGAGGCGTCAGAGGCGATCCATTCGACGCCTGCCTGCGTGGCAACGGTTTTAAGTTGTTCAATAGCCGCCGGACGGTAAACGTCGGCGCTCACCACCGCCACTTTTTTACGCCCAGTCTTACGTCCCTGCTGTAAGTGACCGCCTTCTGTCAGCCACTTGGCCAACTTACCGGTGGTCGTGGTCTTACCCGCGCCCTGAAGGCCGGCCATCAAGATCACCGCAGGCGGTTGAACCGACAGCGACAACTCGCTGGCCTCTTCGCCAAGATCGCCCCCAATGAGTGCGGTCAATTCGCGATTCACCACACCGACGAGCGCCTGGCCTGGACTTAGGCTGCCGACCACCTCTTCGCCTAGCGCTTTTTCTCGTACACGGGCAATAAAGTCTTTGACCACGGGCAAGGCCACGTCGGCTTCAAGCAAAGCGAGCCGCACCTCGCGCATCATGTCTTGGGTGTTGGCTTCGGTCAGGCGAGCCTGACCGCGTATGGTCTTAACGACCCGAGTCAGACTTTGTGTGAGATTTTCCAGCATAGGATGACCAATGAGGTGGGGTGGATTCGCTTAAACTACGGATATGTCACTAGGTATTGTATTTCACACCATCGCCGCCGCGGTTTATCTCGGTCTGTCAGTCCTGTTGTGGGGGACCTTGCAGGCGGGAAAGCCTGTCGACCTGCTCGGGCGTTATACACGTTGGGGCTTATTGGTTGCCTTATTGTTCCAAGGCCTAGCATTGCATGACATGATTTTAACCGACGGGCAGCTCCAACTGAATTGGGTGTTGGCCCTGTCTGCCGCCCTGTGGCTTGGATTGATTATTTTCTGGATGGAAAGTCTGGTCGTCAAAATGGACGGGCTGCAACTGATCCTATTGCCTATCGCAGGCCTGACCTGCGTTTTTGCCGCCTTATTTCCTGCCGCACACCTGATCACCAATGCAAGCGAATCCGCTTTACGCGGACATTTATTACTGGCGCTTGCCGCCTACGGCCTCATTACGATTGCAGCCATGCAAAGCGTGTTGATGGCTGCACTAGACCATCACCTACACCACCCTAAGCAAGCGATCGGCCGAGCCAGCGGGCTTCGCCGCGCGATTGCGCGCATGCTCGATGCCCAACCGCCACTGCTGACGCAAGAACGTCTACTGTTTAGGTTGATCTGGATTGCTTTCAGCGCGTTGTCGCTCGCCGTTATTTCTGGAGGGCTGATTTCGTTGGCCAGCACAGGAAAGTGGTTACCTTTTGACCATAAAACAATATTCACCATTCTGTCTTGGGCAACATTCGGTATTTTGTTAATTGGCAGACATTTGCGCGGCTGGCGAGGTCGTATTGCGCTACGCTACACCCTGGTCGGTTTTGTGTTTGTGGTGCTGTCCTACACAGGTAGCCGTTTCGTCATTGAAGTGATTTTGAACCGTTCCTAATCATGGGCAAGATTCTTTTCTGGATAGTGGTCATCGTTGGCGTGTTGTTTGTGACACGCCTGTTGACCCATTATGCGGCCAACCGAACCGCCAAACCGCCGTCTTCAACAAACAAGGGGCCTCGCTCTTTGAACGCTTCTGAAGAAATGGTGCGGTGTGCGCATTGTCAGGTCTACACCCCCCGTTCAGAAGCCATCAAACAAGACGATGAGTTCTGGTGCAGCACCGAGCATGCCAAAAAAGGCATGCGTCATCCGTTGTGAATTCGCATATCGACAAGGATGGCTGGCTGTCAGACCCCAACAGCAAACGCATGCCCTCTCCTAATCATGACCGAAGACCCGACCATATAGCCATAGACTTGCTGGTCATCCACAACATCAGCCTGCCACCCGGCGTATTTGGTACGGGTATGGCACAGGACTTGTTTCTCAACCAACTTGATACCTCGCGGGATCCATGGCTTGCGCAGATAGAAGGCCTTAAAGTGTCCGCTCACTTTTTGATTGAGCGTGATGGCGAACTGACTCAGTTTGTTTCCTGCCTAGATCGGGCTTGGCATGCCGGCTTGTCTTCCTTTGATGGGCGACAGGCCTGCAATGATTTCTCGATCGGTATTGAGCTTGAAGGCACTGATGAGGTTGCTTTTACACAAGCACAGTATGACCAGCTCGCAAACTTAACCCAGACACTACGCGCAACCTACCCATTGGCCCACGTCAGGGGCC
>JAWOGG010000037.1:0-6488 GCA_046497085.1 Orrella sp. | reverse complement strand
GTAGCGTGGCGCCCGCTTTGGGCTTAAACACACGTTGCACAATGATCACCACAGCCGCCATACCAATACCAAACAGATCAGTGGTCCAACCGCCCTCAATCATGGCCAAAGCAGCGACAACAAGCCCTATACGTAAGAACCAAACAGTCGGTCCACCAACGAACCAGCCTTGAACGCCCGATGAAAGAAAGAACACACCAACCACTGCCGTTACTCCCGCTCGGATAATTTCCAAGGCAGAGCCTTCCATTAAGATTGCCGCGTTATAGAAAAACATGAACGGCACGATGAAAGCCGCAATACCAATCTTAAATGAGGCCGTAGAGGTCTCCATCGGATTGGCACCGGAAATGCCCGCAGCCGCATATGAAGCCAACGCCACGGGCGGTGTAATGGCAGAGACCACCGCAAAATAAAAAACAAAGAAGTGCGCAGTCAGTAAAGGCACGCCTAACGCCACTAGACCTGGCGCGACAACCGAGGCCGCCACAGCATAGGCTGCGGTTGTTGGCATACCCATGCCCAGCAAAATGGAGATACACATGGCAAAGAACATCGCCAGAAGCTGTGATTGATCCGCCACCTCAAGCAATAAGTTTGAGAATCGAGCACCGACACCCGTCAGTGAAATCACACCCACAATAATGCCCGCACAGGCGCATACGGCGATAATTTGGATGGACATTTGACCGGCGTTTTCGAAGGCCTTCAAGATTGACTTGATACCCATGGGGTAAGGCGTCAGCCAACTCACAACGGCCGCACAGGCCGTGGCTAAAGTGCCCGCTCGGATCACCGAATAGCCCATGAATAATGCCGCGATCAAAATAACAATTGGCAAGAACAAAAACACCCGCTTGAGCATTTCAGGCACACGCGGTAATTCGTCATCGCGCATACCACGCATGCCAAGCTTGGCTGCTTCTAAATCAACCATGAAATAGATCGACACGAAGTATAGAATCGCTGGAATGATTGCCGCGATGGCGATATCCGAATACGGGATACCCGTGATCTCGGCCATGATGAACGCACCGGCACCCATGATAGGCGGCATGATTTGACCACCGGTTGAGGCAGCCGCCTCAATCGCGCCAGCGGTTTTTTTCTCGTAGCCCACTTTTTTCATGAGCGGAATCGTCAGCGATCCTGTGGCAACAACATTACCGGCAGATGTCCCGTTGATCATCCCCATCAGTCCAGAGGCAAAAATGGCCACTTTGGCTGGGCCACCCCGTGCGCGTCCCGCCAAAGCGAATGCGAAATTAACGAAGTACTCGCCGACGCGTGAAGCCTGCAAAAACGCCGCAAAAACAATAAACAAAATAATGTAAGTAGAAGATACCGCTGTCGTTGGTCCCAAGATGCCAGTGTCGGTATAGACTTGGCTGAAGAACCGTTGCCAAGTGATTGCTGGGGAGTTGAGGAACCCAGGCAAGTAATGACCCACAAAGACATAGATCAAGAAAATCGCCGAGATAATCACCAGCGCAAGTCCCGCAACGCGCCGTGTCAACTCCATGATCAGCAAGGTGCCTGCCACAGCAGCCAATGAAATACCAATGGGGGCAAATGGTGTACCGGTTGAATTACGCATTAACGTGCCGTAAATCACGATCAAATAAACAGCCACCGCGATGCCACAGACCGCCAAAACCAAGTCCGGCATGGTGAAGGCAGCTCGGTCGCGCTTGTGAAACCACGACAACACAATTGCCCCAACCGTTGCCACTAGCAACGGCGCACCATATAGCCAAGTTTCCCGAAACTTGATTTCTTTGCTAATGCCGTTCCATTTGGCACCAGTCGCAATGTCAACGGCAAACCAAATCGCTACGCCAGTGGCAAACAAAGCCGACAACAGAAAAATCACCGAAACCCAGTCAATCCATCGTGTCTGCGAACTGACTTTCTCAGGAAAACCCGCACCGGCAAAGATCAAAAACCCAAGACCTAGCGCACCAGCGACGTGCAAGATACGGAAATTCCATGTCTCTAACGGAAAGTCCGGTAAGAACGGCAAGTCAATCACACCCCCTGTCATACCCGACAAGGAAACCCCGTTTAATGCAGCCACATGAAAAATCGCATACAACATGGCGCCTAATGCAATCAAGGTCATGGGTACGCCAGTAAATAGGCGACGATTACTTTCAATGGGCTCTTCATCAACGCCTTCAACTTTGATAGGAGTGATATCGTCTTTGCCTGACTGGGTCATGAAAACTCACCAAATAAAAATTTATCTGAATCAGCAGTTTTGAGTTTTTTGCAGTGTAAAAAAACTCAATCCGGGGGTTGCTGCAATAAAAAGAGCCGCACACGCATGGCGTACGGCTCGTATTAGCCGGCCCAAAAGGGCCAGCTAAACCAATTTGCTAGTTTACTTCGTGTAGATAGAACCCGACCCAATGGTGGCGCCGTTTTCGTTAAACCACTTAGCCGCACCGGGATGCCATGGCATAAAGGTGTTTTTATCCCAGTTGGCGTTGACCGTCGAACGGGCAGCCTTATGGATAGACATCATGCGGTCATGGTCGCTCATCACGACCTTGACAGCTTCGTAAACGAACGATTCTGGCAAGTCGCAGTTAGCGATCGCAAAGTTCCACATCGAAACCGAACGGGCAGGCGCCTTCAAGCTGGTGTAAGCCGTTTCAGGAATGGTGTGTGGCAACACCGGGAAGGCATCTTGAATTTTGACTTGCTCTTCTTCAGTGAAAGCGATGATGTTGATGTCGGTTTGCACCTCGAGCTGGCTAACAGCAGGTACTGGCACGCCAGCGGCAAAAGCAATCACGTCCAACAGGCCGTCTTGTAACTGACCTGCCAAGTCCGACCAGCCGCCATTACGACGCTCAAAGTCAACACCCAAGGTTTCCAGCATTCTTGGAAAGTATGTGTCCGAGGTTGATCCAGCAGGCCCAAAACCAATCTTGGCACCAGCAGGAATATCAGCAATGCTCTTGATTCCAGATGAGCTCAACACGGTCACTGAGAAAGGCGTGGTGTACATCGGAAACATCGCGCAGGCTTTATCAAGTTCAACGCCAGGTGCAATTGGGTTGTTACCTTCCATGGACTCACGAGCCGGACCCATTGTGGTCATACCAAATGCCAAGTCACCGGTGCTGACCAGCGCCATGTTTTGCATTGGGCCGCCGGTGACTTCACCGCCACCCGTCACACCAAGCTCTTTGGAAACCAAATTGGCCCAACCAGAACCGTACGTGAAGTATGTACCGCCTTGTGAAGCGGTGCCGACGGTAAAGCTTTCGGGCCAGTCTGATCGGTCTTGTGCCATCACACCGGTTGAAATAGCGGCAGCTGTTGAAGCAACAGCGGCTGCGCTAAGAATTTTTGTCAATTTCATTCGAATCTCTCCTGTTAGAACGCTTAGACGGTGTTTGTTCAAAATACCTGCGGCAAACCGAAGCAAACAACGAATGATGCGAAGATACTCGGCGCGGCTAAGAACAGCATTGGGGTAAACCATAGGACGACGAGCTGCGGTCTCACTGAAAGGCTGACCGCAAACACCACGCGCAACAAAAGATTTATTTAATTCAATGGCTTGCCACAATCTGCCCATCACAAATCATTTCCCTTGAAACCTCAGGGTTTATGAGTTTTTTTACACATTAATCAATTGCGCAGCCGTGTTGATCTTTTTATTAGGGTTAACTCTTATAACAAAAAAAGTACAACCTACCTAAGATGAGAATTCATCAAGTAGCGATAAATCCACGATGCCGCAACATCGGAACATCAGAGCATCACAACGTCGCGCAACCGCTAGCCAACACCTCAACAAGGGTTTCCGCCATGCCAACTGCAACCACCCTCGGCCTTAAAGCAGACGACGTGCTTCGCGATCGCCTCAAAGCAGCCGCATCACGGCTTTCGTGCTCACCTCATGCGCTGCATAAGCAGGCGTTGATTAGCTACCTTGAACGCATAGAGCGCGGTGAAATCCCATCAAACGTTGACAGCACAGACGAAGGCAATGCGCTACGAACAGCTGACGACATGGCGCCACCGGTCAACGTCTTCGAAGCCCTGAACCAAGACGTGCAACCACAATCGGTCCTGCGTCAAGCCATAACCGCCGCTTACAGACAACCCGAAACGGATTGCATACCGCTGCGCTTGGCCTTGGCACGCAGCAACCACCCCGAGCAAGTGGTGCAAACAGCACAACAACTGGTTAAACAATTGCGAGCACGCCAGCACACCTCTAGTATGGATGCCCTGATTCACGCCTTTTCTCTCTCAACGCAAGAAGGCGTGGCGCTCATGTGCTTAGCGGAAGCCTTGTTGCGCATACCGGATCAAGCCACCCGTGACGCACTGATTCGCGACAAAATTTCCCACGGTCATTGGCGTGCCCATTTAGGGGAAGCGCCCTCTCTATTCGTCAATGCCGCCACTTGGGGACTGATGCTGACCGGTAAATTGGTGGCGCTTAACAGCGAAAAGTCGCTTTCAGCAGCATTGACCCGATTGATTGGCAAAGGTGGCGAGCCTTTGATACGCAAAAGTGTTGACATGGCGATGCGGCTGTTGGGCGAACAATTTGTGTGCGGACAAGACATTGCGCAAGCCCTCAAAACCGCCGCGCGCGAACAGGCCAAAGGGTTTCGTTACTCATTCGACATGCTCGGTGAAGCGGCTCTAACCGCTGAAGATGCGGCCCATTACCTGCAGCGTTACGAGCAAGCCATACACGCCATAGGCCGGGCATCGCAATCGCGCGGTATTTACGATGGCCACGGCATTTCCATCAAACTATCCGCCCTTCACCCGCGCTATCAGCGCGCCCAGCGTCTTCAAGTCATGACAACGCTATACCCACGGTTACTGGCACTGACCGAGTTAGCAAAACAATATGACATTGGGATCAATATCGATGCCGAAGAGGCCGATCGACTCGACTTGTCGTTGGATCTGCTCGAACGATTGGTTCTTGAACCATCGCTCACGGGCTGGCACGGCATCGGCGTGGTGGTGCAAGCCTATCAAAAGCGAGCCTTGCCACTCATTGACTACTTGATTGACTTGGCGGCTCGCAGCCAACGCCGCTTCATGGTGCGCCTAGTTAAAGGCGCCTACTGGGACACTGAAATCAAACGCGCCCAAGTCGACGGCCTCGAAGACTACCCTGTCTTCACGCGTAAAGTCCACACCGATGTCAGCTATTTGGCCTGCGCCAAACGCATGTTGTCCCAGCCTCAAGCGATCTTTGCTCAGTTCGCCACTCATAATGCGCAAACCGTGGCTGCCATCATCGATATGGCAGGCCAGAACTACTATCGTGGACAGTATGAGTTTCAATGCCTACACGGTATGGGCGAGCCGCTCTTTGAGCAAGTGATTAAACCCGTGAGTGAAGGCGGCCTTGCCCGTCCGTGTCGCATTTACGCCCCAGTAGGCAGTCACGAAACCTTACTGCCTTACTTGGTGCGGCGTTTATTAGAAAACGGCGCCAATAGCTCGTTTGTGAATTTAATCCATGACCACAACATTCCTGTCGAACGACTCACTCAAGATCCCGTTGCGATTGCCAGTGCCATAGAACCCATTGGCAGCCCTCACCCCAAAATCCCCAAACCGACTGACTTGTTTCACCTCGATCAGGAAACGCCAGGCACACGACTCGCCGCGAGCGGCCTAGACCTCAGTCACGAAGCGCGACTGGCCTCGTTGGCTGCGGCTTTAAATCAGAGTCGGCAGATTGAGTGGCTGGCACAACCGCCCCAAGCCGCAGACACGAACGCCAAGCTTTCTGTGCTCAACCCTGCCGACCAACGCGATGTCGTTGGTATGGTCCAGTACGCCTCATCCACTGAGGTGCAAGCCGCGCTTGCGCGCGCCGAACATGCGAGTCAAATCTGGCAAAGCACGCCGCTTGCCACTCGCGCCGATTATCTGAGAATCGCTGCTGACCACCTCGAAGCACGGATGCCGTTATTGATGGGCTTGGTCATTCGCGAAGCCGGTAAAACACTGCCAAACGCCATCGGCGAAGTCAGAGAGGCGATCGATTTTTTACGCTACTACGCTGATCAGGCAGATCTGTTGGCAAACCCCGAAACGGGTGAAACAGCTGACGCCTTAGGCATTGTGGTCTGCATCAGTCCGTGGAACTTTCCAATGGCGATCTTTTTAGGTCAAGTCAGCGCCGCTTTGGTCACCGGTAATGTCGTGATCGCCAAACCCGCTGAGCAAACCACGCTGATTGCCGCTCAAGCGGTGAAGATTTTGCATGAATCAGGTGTCCCTGAAGACGTCTTGCAGTGCCTGCCTGGTGACGGCGAGACGGTTGGCCAAACATTGGTCGCCGACCCCCGGGTCCAAGGCGTACTTTTTACTGGCTCAAATCAAACGGCTCAACGGATACAACAGACGTTGGCTCAACGCCTATGATTCTCTCTATTGCAAGTTTTTCTTGTATGTTTAATGAATTATCTCCAATTATTTCTTGTTCT
>JAWOGG010000252.1:0-3057 GCA_046497085.1 Orrella sp. | reverse complement strand
GTGGGCGATAGCTTATCTTCTGAGTACGGCATTAGGCGTAACACTGGCTGGGTGCAGTTACTTCGAGACAAAATGGCCGACTCCATCGCCAACCCTCCCAACGTGATCAACGCCAGCATCAGCGGCGACACCACGAGCTCTGGGCTCACTCGTTTGCCTGCCTTGCTAAAAGAGTATCAACCCGCCATTGTGCTGATTGAGCTCGGCGGCAATGACGCCTTACGCGGTCTGTCGTTGGACATGACCCGTGACAACCTCACCGAAATGATCACGTTATCTCAAGCGGCCGGTGCAAAGGTCATTCTGGCGGGCATGCAAATTCCGCCCAATTACGGACCCGCGTACACCAAACAATTTAGGGATTTGTTTCCTGAAGTCGCTCAACAAACCAACGCACAACTCGTGCCGTTCCTTTTGGCTGGTCTGGAACTCGATCGGTCGCTCTTTATTGAAGATGGTATCCATCCGGCAGAGCACGCCCAACCGATTCTGTTAGAAAACGTTTGGGCCGTCTTGGAACCGGCGCTTGCTGAGTGGCAAGCGCAGAAAGAGTAATTAAGAGTGATTAAGAATGAGTTGGCGTAAGGTGAACCCAAAAGAGTTACCTTAAGCCATTATCGATTGTTATCAGCCTTAATCAGGGCTTGAGCATCTGGCAACATCGTCACTTCATAGCGCTGTCGTAAGATCTCCAATGCTGCTCTTTCTTCAGCACCGCCCCAAGCCTCAGACAATTGCTGTTCGAGTTGATCCACTGCCCCTTCAGGTAGCGCCTCACCCGCATTAACGGCCACAACGTTTAGCAAGCTAAATCCCGTTTGGGTATCCACGCCCACCACTGTTGGCACATCTGCCTTAGGCAAACGCGTGACCGCTTGAATTTCAGCGGATGTTAATTCGCGTGGATCTTGTCGAGAGACAACCTGCGCCGGCTCAAAACCCTCTGGTTCTTCAGTTTCATTGGCAACCAATAAAGCCGCCTTACCGGCCTCTCTTGCCAAGGCAAGAGCACGCTCTTCAACGAGCTCTTCGCGGATTAAATCCGATACTTGCTCAAGTGGGGGCACAAACTCAGGCCGAAGCTCAGTCACCCGCAAGGCCACGATTAAATCAGGCGCAATTTCAATCGCACCGGAATTAAAACGATCTGTCAGCACGTCGCTGGAAAATGCCACTTGACGCACCCGAGGTTGGTTCAAGATTTCTTCTGTGGCTTCTGTTAACGGCTCTTCACGCACAATGAAAGTATCTGCAATCAAACCCTCACGTGACAGCCCTTTGGCCGTTTGCAAAGGCAGGCCGACCGCTTCGGCCACCGGTGCCAACGCGTCGCGCTGCTCATAGACCAAACTGGTCATTTGTGTTGCTATATCGGCAAATCGCGCCGCAGCCATTTGACGTGTGATCTCAGCGATCACTTCATCACGGACTTGTGCCAAAGGTTTTACCGTTGGCTCTTGGATTTCAGTGACTTCAAGAACGTGATAGCCAAACGGACTTTCCACCGCATCTGAAATCTGGTTTTCTGGTAAGTCAAACACCGCTGCCTCTACCTCAGGCACCAACGTGTCTTTGGAAATCCAGCCCAGATCACCACCTTGAGACGCCGAACCCGGATCGTCAGAGTTTTCTGCGGCGAGTTCAGCAAATTGAGTGGGATCGGCCTTTAACTGCTCTAATATTGCGCGAGCCTCAGCGAGCGCTGCCTCTTTCGCTTGAGCGTCTGCATCAGCAGGCACCTCAAACAAGATGTGACGCACGCGCCGACGCTCCGGTTGGCCAAAGCGCGATTCATTTTGTTCGTAATAAGTCTGCACTTCGCTTTCAGGGACAGTCACGTCGGACGAAGCCGCTTGCTCATCAAGCACGATGTACTGAACATCAACACTTGCGGGTTGACGAATGCGGTCTGCGTTGGCGTCATACCATGCTTGAATGTCTTCTTCAGTGATTGAGACATCCGCCTCGTAAGCCGAACGCGCAAACCGGCGCACTGCGACGGTTCTTTGTTCAGTCAAACCATCAACAATTTGGTTAATCACTGCAGTGGGTGTTCGTGCAGTCTGACCAATAGGCCCCAACACTTGCGCCAGAATCAAGTCGCGACGCAGCCCCATTTCAAAGTCGGCCGGCGTCATGCCCTGGCCCGCTAAGATCTGCCTGTATCGCTGAGCAGAAAACTTACCGTCTTCTTGCACAGCAGGGATCTCGGCAATGGCGTCGCGCAAAGCTTCATCAGAAACGGTATAGCGACCATCCATGGCAGCCGTTGCTATCACTCGCCGGTTAATCAGTTCATCCAAAATACGCTGCCGAAACGCTGGCGTATCAAGTGCCTCGGCATCGAAGTCAGAGCCCTGCATAGAGCGCATTTGCTCAAGTTGAGCACGGCGAGCCTGGTCAAACTCTGGCTCGGTGATAGCAACGCCATTGACCTTGGCCAACTCTTTGTCGTTGGACATAAAGCCCGTGTAACCTTCGATACCGAAAAAGGCGAAGGCAGGCACCACCAAAACCAAAAGGGCAAGCATCGCTAGGCGACGATGAGTACGAATGAAATCAAACATATATGACGCTCAAAACCCATAGGGAAACGCCGCTGAGTGTACCATTGCAAGCACTGCCAGAGGGTCTGATCCCGACCCAGCACGGCTTTAGGAGAAAACAAATTGTTCAGTTATCGACACGGATTTCATGCCGGCAACCACGCCGACATCCTCAAACACGCTTTGTTTTTGGCGGTGATCGACTACTTTGAAGAAAAACCCGGTGGCTTTTGGTTGGTGGATACCCACGCAGGCGCTGGACTCTACGACCTAACCGGCGCCTGGGCCAACAAACGCGCTGAATATCGCGATGGCATCGCCAGGCTTTGGGATGCGGCTAAAACGCCCCCCATGATCGAGCGCTACGTGCGCGCCATTCGTCAAATCAATACCGATGACACACTAAAGCTCTACCCCGGCTCACCATGGCTCGCCCTCCAAGATTTAAGAGCGCAAGACAAAGTCAAACTGTTTGAATTAATGGACGCTGAGTTTGACATCTTGCGTAAAA
>JAWOGG010000233.1:0-3662 GCA_046497085.1 Orrella sp. | reverse complement strand
CACTGGCAATTGGCCAGAGCAAATGCTTCTTTTAAAAAGTAAGAAATCATGCTTCAAACTGATCTCGACATCGACACGGGCACATTCACGTTGACGCTCGCGCGCGAACCTGTCAATGCGCTCAACGAGGCACTCTACGATGAACTCCATGAGGCTTTTAAGCGTGCACGTGATGATGCAAGCGTTCGTGTAGTCGTATTAACGGGTGCGGGTAATAAAGCGTTTTGCGCGGGGGCAGACATCAAAGAATATGCCGAGCTGCCACATCAAGAGGCGGAAGCTAAGCAGTTGGCGGTTTTGCTGCGCTGTCTGACTGACTTGGTAACGTGCCCCAAACCCGTGATGGCTGCCGTCAACGCCCCTGCGATTGGCGCTGGCCTGATGCTGGCAAGTGCGTGTGATGAAATCGTGCTGGCAAAGTCCGCTTGGGTTTCCCTGCCTGAATCAAAACTGAATATGCCGACACCCATTGGGGCGGTGATCGTGGCGCGCCGATTTGAAGCGCGCGCGGTACACACACTTTTACAGCGTGCTGAACGACTCGATGCCACACAATGCGCAGCTTCAGGGTTTGCTGATCAAGTGGTTGCTGTCGAGGATGTTTTGACGACGGTTGCAAAGCGAGCCGAAGTTTACGCAGAAATAGATGCTGCGGTCTATGCGGTCAACAAACAATGGCTCAATAGAGACTTACCTGCTTTACTACAAGCCGCCTGTTCACACAAATAGGCGCCCGGCAAACCTTGCCGGGCTGATGTCTGCGGTTTGTTACTGGCCACTCAGTGTGGCACGTCGCCCTTAAGTGTGATCCGATGCAAAAGACGCTTGTGCCCGTGGTAATCGTTGATTGGATTGTGCAACACGCAACGGTTATCCCACAAAGCAATCGAGCCGGGCTGCCAGCTAAAGCGGCACGTGAATTCCGGTTTGACTTGGTGAGCGAATAAGAAATCGAGTAGTGGCTTACTTTCTTCCTCTGTCCAACCCACAAAGTGAGTGGTATGGGCAGGGTTGACGTACAGGGATCGCCGTCCAGTCTCAGGATGGGTGCGAATCACAGGGTGCTCGCCCACCAGTGGTTGATTGGCTTTTTCAGTGGCGGAGTCTGCCACCCGGTCTTCCCTTGTTTTTGTGACTTCGGCTTTGGCGGAACAATTAGCGGCTTTCAAGGTGCTAAGGGTGGCCTGAAGTCCAGGGGACAAGGCCTCGTAGGCGGCATAGCCACTGGCAAACAGCGTGTCACCACCTTTAGGTGGGATTTCGCGCGCAATCAATAGTGTCGCCATGGGTGGGGCAGATAAATAGGCCGTATCGGTGTGCCACACCCCACCAAAATTATGTCGTTCATGAGGTAGTTTCAGCACCTCGATAATTTTTGGGTAGTCGGGCAGGCCTTTGACAAATGGGTATTCGACAACCTCGCCAAGGCGTTCAGCAAAGGCTTGAAATACCCCTGGCTCTAGCGGTTGGTTTCTAAAAAAGATTACGCCATAAGCCAACCACACATCACGAATGGCTTGGATAAGGTCATCAGACGGTGTTTGATTAAGATCTACGCCATGAATTTCTGCGCCGATGGTGCCTGCCATTGGGCGCACGTCAAGCGCAAGAGTGGTGTCGGTGGTCATTTTAGATTCTCCCCATTTTTCATTTTTTGCTGTGCTGCCTTAGTGATTGATCACAAAGCCATTGTTATTCGTTTTGTCCTATTGCGTTTCAGGCGTTTCAGGTGTGTCTTGGGCACGTTTGGCTGCTTGCTGAATGGCCGCAGCCAGATTTTCGACGGGTTGCGCGCCTTCGACAAGAAATTTGTTATTCAAAATAAAGGCCGGCACACTCTGAATGCCAAGCATTTTGTAGCGTGTTTGGGCGGCACGTACTTCTTGTTCGTATTCGCCATTGGCAAGCACTTGCTCAGCGCGTTCCGTATCCAACCCGGCTGACTTTACGGCATCTAACAAGGTTGACGCTTCGTCCATGTTGTCGATGTCTGTGAAGTATGCCGCCAGTAAGTCTTTCTTTAACGCCAAGGCCGCTTCGGGTCCGTGTTCTGTTTCGGCCCAATGAATCAGTCGATGACAATTAAAGGTGTTGTAGACATGCTTGCGACCTTCTGGGTGAAAGTTGAAACCCACCTCGGCAGCCCGGTCATAAATGCGTTGCTGATTGATGCGCACCTGTTGCTCTGAGATGCCGTACTTGAGAGCCAAGTACCCCACCACTTCCTCACCCCCCTCGGGCATGTCGGGGTTGAGCTCAAACGGTTGTAGGTGGAGGTCCACACTGACTTGGCCACCTGACATTCGTTCTGTCAACGTAATCGCTTTTTCAACCGTGGTCAGGCCAATGGCACACCATGGGCAGGCGACATCGGAGACCATATCGATACGAACCACTTCAGTCATTTGTTGTCCTTAGGTTTGGGCCAGAGCACCATCTGGCTACAGCGAAAGAGGGCGATTTTTTTACCCGTATCCGGATCGAGTACTTCAGCATCCCAGACTTGGGTGTTTTTACCAAGGTGCTGTGCTTTGGCAATGCACTGGATTTCCGTGCCACGGGTAGTGCCTAAAAAGTTACTTTTAAGTTCAATCGTGGTGAAAGACTTGGCACCTGGCGGCAAGTGCGCCACCGTGGCGTATCCGCAGGTTGTATCGGCAAGCGCGATAACGCTGGCCGCGTGCAGATAGGTGTTAGGTGCAAAGTGAATGCTTTTTAATTGCATACGACTGCGCACCTCATGGGCTGCTAGATCGGTCAATTCCACACCGAGTAGCCCGGGTAGGTTGTCGCCCGAGCGTTGGTTAAGGGTTTCTAAGCTGATGTCGTCACGAAGTTGCGTCATGGATTGGTGTCATTTTGGTCGGATTGATATGACCCGTGAGCATAACGATCTGATGACGTCGCGTCAGCTTGTTTATGACGCGGCTTATCGGCATCAATTAAGGGGTAAGCATCGGCGACATAGGCAGGCCCTTTCATGACCATGACAGTAAAGGCCCCGACACCGATCGTAAAGAGCGCCGTCCACAGTACCGTCAGTAAGCCGAAGGCGTAGATGTCAATGGTGGTGATGAACTTAGAAATTAGGTAGGGCGCTTGATCAACCGTCCACCAGCGAGCGATGGCTGACGGCAGTGCAATAAGAACGGTGCCAACCAAAAAAACCTTAGGTATCAGGCGTAAGAGTTTGCGCTCCAGCCCAGCTGGTGCTTTGCGATACCCCGGCAGCTTTTTAAATAGATCCATATCAGCCGCGTTATTAATCGTCAGTGCTCAATATAAACAATACACCCTATTGCTTATTGTGCCGCAAAAATAGCACTTATGAACTCTTACTCACATTCATGTCAGCGTTTGTGGTGGTGGTCGTGTCAATGCGGAACCACCATGCGTAGAGGGCGGGAACGAACAAAAGCGTTATCGCAGTGCCAATCAAAACGCCACCAATAAGTACATAAGCCAAGGGACCCCAGAAACTATCCATGGTTAACGGAATAAATGCCAAGGCTGCCGCCAAGGCGGTTAAGACCACGGGTCGCGATCGTTGCACGGCAGCCTCAATGACAGCATCGCGCGCATTCATCCCTTCTCCGGCATTGTCTGAAACCTGTTGCGTCAAGATCAAGGTGTTACGCATCAAGATACCGGCCAGACCAATC
>JAWOGG010000159.1:0-4377 GCA_046497085.1 Orrella sp. | reverse complement strand
CTGACGCTCACTTATCTGGGCGCCGAGCGTGTGGTCAAACACTACAACACCATGGGGCTCGCCAAGGCAAGTCTTGAAGCCAGCGTGCGTTACTTAGCCAGCAACCTTGGCCCTATGGGTTTGCGTGTAAACGGTATATCCGCGGGTCCCATCAAGACTTTAGCGGCCAGTGGCATCAAAGACTTCAATGCCATCTTGCGATACGTCGAATCCAACACCCCATTACGCCGCAATGTCACCATTGAAGACGTCGGCAATGTCGCCGCCTTTTTGTTGTCAGATTTGGCTGGTGGCGTGACCGGAGAAATCACACACGTTGACGCGGGTTTCTCGACTGTGGTCCCTGCCAACGGCGAATAAGTCTAGGTCTTGGAACTGGATATCGGTCACTGGGTATCGGTCAAGCTGATACCCATACGCAACGCCCGTTTTTTCCAGAGGTCACGGGCCACTTGCTGCATGTCTTCGACTTGATCGCCTTCGTCGAGGATCTCAATGCCAAGCAAAGTCTCAACCACGTCTTCAAGCGTCACAATCCCTTCCGTTTCGCCATACTCGCCCACCACCAATGCAATGTGTTGGCGTTCTTGCAGCAGCGTTTCAAGTAGCTTAGACACCGGTAATGTGTCTAGGACCGCCACAATGTCACGGTGGAACGAACCCACAAGGGCGTCGCCTTTGCCCTGGTTTTGTGCAACTAACAAGTCTTCGCGCAACACAAATCCTGTGACCGCATCGACGTGTTGGGTGTAGATGGGCAAGCGGGAGAACGGCACCCGCTCAGGGGAAGCCAAGGCTTCATCGACCGTCAAATCTGCACGTAAGGCCGCCACCACCACTCGCGGAGTCATGATGGCATTTGTTTGCACCGACTTGAAGCGAAACAAATTACGAATGATCTTGGACTCTCGCTCATTGATGTGACCCATTTCATGGCCAAGACCAGCCATCGCCACAAACTCATCCCGACTGAAGTCGCCCGTCTGCTTGCCCGACGAAATCCACTTGGTTATTTTCTCTGACACGATAATCAGCGGATACATCGCCTTAATTAAAAAATTGACATACAACGCGGTGGCGCCACTGACCTCGCGCCAGTAAACCGCACCTAGAGTTTTGGGGACAATCTCAGATAAAAAAAGGATAAGTAGTGTCATTACCGCTGAAAACAGACCAAACCAAACACTTCCAAAGACAGCGGTTGCCTTGGAACCTGCACCAATGGCACCTGCCGTGTGGGCGATCGTGTTGACCGTCAAGATGGCCGCCAACGCTTGATCGATTTTTTCGCCTTTGAGTTGTCGTAGCAGCTCCGCCTTTTTAGGGTGCTGTTCGCGCAAACCCGCCACATAGGCCGGTGTGATGCTTAAAAGCGACGCCTCTGCCACAGAGCATAAAAACGAAAACCCCAGCGCCAATAGCACGTAGAGCACTAACAAAAACCCATCGCCGCCAAAAGAAAAATCTGGCATCACCGCTAGGGCCACTCCTGACAATAGCGACTCCGCAAATGGCAGGCTGGTAAAAGACAGTGCTTCTGGAGGAATCATGAGGAAAAACAAAAGCGTCCATTAGGGACGTGAAGAGTCAAACCCTATTTATACCGCACTTGAGATCAATCGAGAGACTTATCAATCGGCCAAATGGTCGGTAATGACTGGCGTTGGTATTAGCCAATTGACAACCAGTATTGAATGCCTGCACCCACGCCGCCAATACCCAATATCACATAGACGGGATTGACTCGAGTGAACATAATGACCACAAAAGCGGTCACTGCGAGGGCAATGGTCAAAGGACCGTCGATGGCCGCCCTTGCAACGGCATAAACGCCAGAACACATCAGGCCAATCGAAATGGGCTCTAACGCATTTTGTACCGCACGTCGCCAAGGTGTGTCGCCGATCTTGACCCAAATCCGGCCAATCCAAAAGCACAAAAAACTAGAGGGCAAGAAGAAAGCCAATCCAACCAAAGCCGCCCCCAGGGCTCCGGCGATCTTAAACCCGAAGATCAACACCATGGTCATGTTGGGCCCAGGGGCCAACTGCCCTACGCTATAAACATGAACAAAAGTGTCAGCGCTGATTTTATACGTCTGCTCAAGCACTTCTTGCATTTCATGCAACACCGCAGTGCCACCGCCCACAGCCAGAAGAGACAACATCCCAAAGGTCAGCACTAAGTGAATAAGCATGGCCTTGACCTAGTCCTTTTTAGGGCGATAAATAAATATCGCCACAGGGGCCATGATGGCAAGCACAGCTGGCAGTGACAAATTCACTATGCTCATCAGTAGAAAAGTGGCCGCCACAATCAGTAGTGGCTTGATGCTGGCAAATTGACGGCGACCAATTTTGAATGTGATGGCTGTCAACAGACCCGTGGCGGCAGCCGCCACGCCTGTTAGAAGCAAATCGGCGGTGGGATGATCCGCACTTTGCAAGTAAATTAAACCCACCACCATCACAAAGGCACAGCCAGGAATGAGAAGCCCTACGGTGGCCACAATCGAACCCACTACCCCACGCAATTTATCGCCAGCAAGCACCGCTAAATTTACGGCGTTCAGTCCTGGCATGGTTTGGCTGATCGCCAAAGCTGCCATAAACTCATCGTCCGTCAACCAACGTTTTTTTTCGGTGAGGAGAATTTTTTCATAGGCAATGATTCCCCCACCAAAGCTCACGGCACCAATCACCAGAAATGAGATAAACATTTCCCACAAACTTGGCAGCCTGACTTGAGACACCGGATCGCTTGATTCCGCAGTCATTCCGGCTGCCCGTAGACCAAGGCGGTTTTGGTTGTGCCATCTGCCAACCACTTGGCAAGGGCTTGCTGCAAGGCAATAAAAAACTTGTCGGCTTGCTTATGTGCTTTGGTGTTGTCGCGATTGTCATTGGTTACGCGATACGAATAGGCAAGCTCGCCCACCATCGGCTCACCCACCGAACGCATCCAAATGGAAACATCCAAGTGTGCTTGCACCCCTTCACCAAACACCAGCTGACCAATTGGCAGCAGGGCCTCAAGAATTTTGTTGCCACGGCCACCGACCACGGGCATTCTGGTTTTCTTGGGGATTTTTAAGGGCGATAGGCCAGGAAAATATTCAGCAATCGCACCAAAGTTACGCTCAAAAACTTCTTCAATTGGAACGGAATCTAAAATACCGTTGTGCGAATAAATCTTTCGGACGCTACCGATCGCACCATCACGCAGTAATTCTTCTTTGAAACGGATTCGTGAGGGGTAAGGCGAGCAAGGTGACGGGTCGATAGAAAGCGCCCGTTTAAACGAGTCCGAACGACATTTGAGCGTGACTTCACACCAGTCATCAACCCAAACCGTTCTGCGCGATTCCCGAACTCTCAAAATGATCTTGTTTGTGCGTAAGTCACCATCTTTACTATCGTAAAAATAGACATTTCTCAGACTAGTCGCGGCATTATCGAGTTGTTGCAAATTCACTTTACTTGTCTCGCAGTGCGCCACAATTAAATGAATCAGTCGATTGACCTGGCTTCTTTGATCCAGGCCATCCGGTTTAAGCAAAAGCTTAAACTCGCGGTTTGTCACTCTTGGATCTAATTGATAAACCATAGCCAGAACCACTCAAAAATGTGAAGATCAGATTATGAACCAGTGCGTTACAGAATGGTTAAAAAATCTTTTTAACTCGATTTGCCTGCCTTTTGTAACCATCATCATCTCAAATCCATTCAATTGTAGCTATTTTAAAAGCATCAACATAAACAGGGCTCCATGACATGCATGACTTTCTGATTCGCCACGCCAACTTTCCTGATGGACGCTCAGATATGGCACTGGGCCTCAAAGACGGTCTAATCGCAGCCATCGGTCCCGACGCTGATCTGGCCAATCACACTTGCGCGCAGACTCTTGATGCCGCACATCAATTGATTAGCCCTGCTTTTGTGGATGCCCATTTTCATTTGGATTCGGCGCGACGTTTCGGTCAACCACGGGTCAACACAAGTGGCACCTTGAGGGAAGGCATCGCCTTATGGGGTGAACTCAAACCCACCTTAACGCGCGAAAGCATTGAAGAAACAGCCTCAAGTTATTGCCGTTGGGCAATAGCCAATGGCATTTTGGCGATCCGCAGCCATGTTGACACCAGTGACTCACGACTATTGGCAGTAGAGGCCTTACTTAACGTGGCTGCAAAATTCAAACCTTGGTTAGACCTACAACTCGTCGCCTTCCCCCAAGATGGGTTGTTAAGGCATCAGGGTGCGCGGGACAACCTAATCCGCGCACTCGATATGGGCGTTCAAGTGGTTGGCGGCATCCCACACTTTGAGCGCACCACAGACGAAGGCACACAAAGCATTGAATGGCTGTGTCGCC
>JAWOGG010000091.1:0-13784 GCA_046497085.1 Orrella sp. | reverse complement strand
GCTCTACATGCGGTTGAATTTTTTAGGTGTGGGGTATCGCGAACTCAAACAATCCACTGCTGACATCGATCGTATGTTTGCCATTCTGAAAGAAAAGGAAGAAATTGCGGATAGCCCTAACGCCAAACCACTGATCATTGCCAATCCGGCCATCGGTCCCACGGTTGTGTTTGAGCACGTGCGATTTGGCTATGACAGCAAACGCACCATCCTGCCTGATTTTTCTCTCACCATTCCAGCCGGCACAACCACCGCTGTGGTGGGTCATACAGGGGCCGGTAAGAGCACCCTTTCACGACTACTGTTTCGCTTCTATGACATTCAATCTGGACGCCTGCTCATTGATAATCAAGACATACGCGACATCACACAAACCAGCCTAAGAAAAGCGGTCGGTATCGTGCCACAAGACACCGTGCTATTTAACGACACGATTGCCTACAACATTCGGTACGGCAAACCCGATGCCAGTGATGCCGAGGTCCGCGAAGCCGCCCGCGCCGCCCAACTCGATCGCTTTATCGCCCAACTGCCCGACGGCTATGAAACGTCGGTTGGTGAGCGAGGGCTCAAACTCTCTGGCGGAGAAAAGCAACGACTAGCCATCGCCCGTACGCTCCTGAAACATCCCGCCTTATTGATTTTTGATGAGGCAACCTCAGCGTTAGACTCAAACACAGAACGAGCCTTGCAAGGTGAACTCAAAAAGCTCGCGCGCGATCGCTCCACGCTCATCATCGCCCATCGTTTATCGACAGTGGTCCATGCCGATCAAATCGTTGTGATGGATCAAGGCCGTATCGTAGAACAGGGGACCCACGGGGCACTGCTGGCCGCGCAAGGCGTCTATGCCGGGCTATGGAATATGCAGAAGCAACAGACTCAAGAAGGGTCTCAATCGGGTCCGGCAGGCCCAGTTGCTGAGGCGGGTCGTTAAGATTTGTGTGTTGTGTGCTCTGAGTTCGCCGCAAGCAACTAGCCACCTGCGACTAACCGCTCTCTAGTCGTGGGATAAAAAACACCTCACAACCCGGCGGCAACGGCTGGGTGTAGATGATTTCATGAATAACGCCGTCGATTGCCACCGCCGTGTCCTCTTCAAGGACCTCTTCGATCCCTGGGTAGCGCTCATTCAATTCGCGCAACAGCCCGCGCATCGTTGACACATTAAGCTCAAGCGTCAATTCGCCAGATGTATGTGGCGGCAACGCCCCCGTGAGTGTCACACGCACGGGGGCTTTAGGCGTTGTCTCAGGCGCTGTCTTGGGCGTCCCCTTGGGCATACCCTCAGGCATCAACGGTCTCGCTAGCAGCCTCTTGATCAAGCGAAGCCAACACCACCGGTGGTGACATAGGCAATGAATGCTGACGAACACCCGTGGCACCGCGTAAAGCATTAGCCACTGCTGCAGTAACCGGCACGATATTGACCTCACCCGCCCCTTTTACGCCAAATGGGTGGTTTGGATTTGGCACTTCCACAATGACCGCATCAATCATCGGCAAGTCAGAGGCAACCGGCACTCGGTAATCGAGAAAGCCCGTATTTTCTAGCTGACCCTTATCGTTGTAGATATAGGTCTCGTTAAGTGCCCAGCCTATCCCTTGCACCACCCCGCCTTGGATTTGACCTTCGACGTAGCTCGGATGAATCGCTCGTCCGACGTCTTGAGCAGCCACGTAGCGCAAGATTTTGACGGCACCAGTCTCAGGGTCCACTTCAACGTCACAGAACTGTGTCGAAAAGCCTGGTGCTTGGCCACCTGCGTTCAAGGCCACCTCGGCCACGATCGGCCCACCGGTAACGGCGCGTTTGGCAGCAATTTCTTTCAATGTAAGTGGCTTTTTGTCGTCCGCTGTCGCACCGGCGAGATGCGCCGCACCGTCTTCCCAGACGACCGACTCTAGATCGACATCCCAAATCATCGCAGCCCGAGCACGCAAGTCTTCAATGATTTTTTCACAGGCTTGAACAGTCGCCATGCCAGTGGCAAAGGTCACCCTTGAACCGCCCGTGACGTGGTTATAGCCGATTGAAGCCGTATCAGACACTGTTGAACGCACTGAGTCGTATGGCACGCCTAGGGTCTCTGCGGCCATCAACGCCATAGAGGCTCGCGAACCACCTACGTCCATACTTCCTGAGGCAATGCCAACAGATCCGTCTTCGCTCACGTGAACGGTGACCGCTGACTCGCCACCACCGTTAAACCAAAAGCCTGAAGCCACGCCTCGACCTTGATTTTTACCAAGCGGGATTTTGTAAGCAGGATGGGCCATCAGTGCTTCAATCGTTTCACGGAAACCATCGTAGCCATGCTTGGGCCCCCATATGGTGGGCGAGCCGGCTTGGACCGCGTTTTTCAAACGCAGCTCCAAGGGATCCATACCAATACGACGAGCCAACTCATCAACCACACTTTCCACCGCAAATGCCGCAATCGGCGAGCCCGGCGCTCGATAAGCGACTGCTTTGGGACGGTTACTCACCACATCAAATCCCACGGCCCTAGCGTGCTCGATTTCGTACACCGAGAAGGCACACATCGCCGCGTTGATCACGGGCGAACCAGGGAAAGCACCTGCTTGTAGCTTAAAAACGCCGTCAGCAGCCACGATCTTGCCGTCTTTGGTGACACCCATTTTGACGGTCATTGATGAACCTGACGTCGGGCCGGTGGCGCGAAACACTTCTTCGCGACTCATCACAATCTTGACTGGGTAACCTGATTTTTTTGATAGTAAAGCGGCAACCGGTTCCAGATACACCACCGTCTTACCGCCAAAGCCACCACCGATTTCAGCCGGATGAACCAACAGATCACTGATATTCATCCCTAGCAGCTTGGCCGTGTAGGCACGCACCATGAAATGGCCCTGGCTTGAAGACCAGAGTTCACACTGTCCGTCAGCACCAAATCGCGCCAGTGCCGCATGGGTTTCGATATACCCCTGGTGCACTGGTTCGGTAGAAAAGCTCATCTCCACCACTTCGTCGGCCATCGCAAAGCCCGCGTCCAAATCGCCCGCTTTGAACTCGGCGCGGCGCGCCACATTGGACGGCTTGGTGGGGGCCGGATTCATGCCACGCGTGATCATGTCGTCAAACAGTAGCGGCGCATCCTCTTTCATCGCCTCATCAACGTTGATGACATGCGGCAGCACCTCATATTCAACCTTAATGAGTTTGACGGCTTCACTGGCCACTGATGGCGAGATGGCTGCCACAGCAGCGACCGGGTGACCATCAAAGAGCACCTTCTCACGGGCCATGACATTGCGTGTCATGTGCCAGTAATTGACCTGCACACGATCCGGTCCAATGTAGTTAAACGGTTGATCAGGAATGTCACTGCCCACCAAAACCGCTTTGACACCGGGCAAAGCCTCAGCCGCTGATGTATCGATCGACAAAATGCGGGCGTGTGCATGTGGTGAGCGCAAGATCTTGCCCCACAACATGCCAGGCAATGAATAATCTGCACCGTATTGCGCTTGACCGGTGACTTTGGGGACACCGTCCGGGCGCACCGGACGGGTACCAACTACCTTCATGTCAGCGTCTGGTGTTTGCGTTTTCTTGAGCATGATTAGGCTCCTCTCATTTCACGGGCAGCATCAAGCACCGCGTCAACAATCTTGTTGTAACCCGTGCAACGACAAAGATTACCGGCTAACCAATAACGCACCTCTTCCTCTGTCGGGTCGGGGTTACCCGCCAATAAAGCCTTGGCTGCCACCAACACACCGGGCGTACAGATGCCACACTGCAATGCAGCGTGCTCCAAAAACTTGCGTTGCAAAGGATGCAAGTGATCGCCTTGTGCCATGCCTTCAACGGTTTGGATAGACTTGCCCTCGGCCTCTACACCCAAAACCAAGCAAGAACAGACCAAGTTGTTATCCACTGTCACGCTGCAGGCGCCGCAGTCGCCCGTGCCACAGCCCTCTTTCGTGCCCGTCATGTCCAATTCGTCGCGCAACACGTCCATCAAGCTTTGCTGGGTTTCGCACAGAAATTCAACGGCCTCACCGTTAATTGTCGTCGTCACATGATGCTTAGCCATGTCAGTTATTCTCCTTGGCCCGATTTAAGGCCTTAACAGCGGTGCGGCGCGCCATCACACCCGTCACTTTGGTGCGAAACGCAACAGTGCCACGCTTATCGTCAATCGGTGTGGCGGCAGCGCTTGCCAGCGCAGCCATTTTCTCGAGGGCATTGTCGTCAACGGTGGTACCAATCAGCGCTTTGGCCGCGTCTGGCACAACCATTGCCCTAGCCGACACCGCACCTAAACAAACCCGCGCATCGGTGCAAATGCCTTTGTCATCCAAAGTCACACTGACCCCGGCGCCAACAACCGCTATATCCATTTCCGTGCGCGGTGTAAAACGCATGTAGGCGCTACCGCTATGCAAGGGTTGGGTAGGAAAGAAAAACGAGACCAGCAACTCGCCAGGCTCAAGACAGGTTTTACCGGGGCTGACCGGCACTTGCTCGACCGGGATCTCGCGTCGGCCCTTGGGTCCTTCAATACTTGCCACCGCGCCCACAGCCATCATGGCTGGCACGCTGTCGGCCGCAGGCGAAGCGTTACAGAGATTGCCTCCCATGCTGGCACGGCTGCGCACTTGAATGGAACCAATCCAGTTGGCGCCATCAATGACACCGGGAAAGGCGGCCGCAAATGCCTGATGCCGGGCCAAATCCATGCAAGCAACCGCAGCACCCACGCGCCACCCGCCTGACTCTTCACGCACGGAGACGATTTCGTCAATGCCTTTGATGTCCACAATCAAACCGGGTTGCAGGCGCCCCGAGCGCATTTGCACCAACAGGTCTGTCCCACCTGCCAATACACGCGCTTGACCTTGAGCGCTCGCTAGCAGTACAGCCGCTTCTTTGGCACTGCTCGGCGTCTCAAAACGTACTTCAGTAGTCATTGTGTTTCCCCCATTGGATGGGGTTTTGTCGGCTTTATCCGTACAAAACCATTGGTTCATTCTATGCCAGTGACCGACCCTCTGCACAGACCCATGTTTGAAAGAGGGTTTTGCGAAATGGAAAGCAGACTTTGCTACTATCAATTGATATTAAGGGCTTCTACCACCCACTAGACTTAAAGGACACTCCATGACACTAAAAGATAAAGTGGCACTTGTTACCGGTGCCGCAAGCGGAATCGGTAAAGAATGCGCAATCGAAATGGCCAAACAGGGTGCACATATTGTGATCGCTGATTTGAATTTAGAAGGCGCTCAAGCTGTGGCTAAAGAGATTGAAGCCCTAGGGGTAAAGGCCATGGGCGTAAGCATGGATGTCACCAATGAAGAGCAGGTCAACGCCGGCATTGAAGAGGCTGTGAACAAGCTCGGTAGCATTGACGTTTTGGTGTCGAATGCAGGTATCCAAATCGTTCATCCCATTGAAGAATTCCCGTTCGCTGACTGGAAAAAAATGTTGGCCATCCACCTTGACGGCGCATTTCTCACCACGCAAGCAGCAATCAAACATATGTATGCCAGCGGTCGTGGGGGCTCAATCATCTATATGGGTTCGGTCCATTCGCACGAGGCCTCTAAACTTAAGTCAGCCTACGTCACCGCTAAGCACGGCTTGTTGGGCTTGGCACGGGTTGTCGCCAAAGAAGGCGCCGAGAAAAACGTTCGCGCCTATGTGGTTTGCCCTGGCTTTGTACGCACACCGTTGGTCGATAAGCAAATTCCTGAACAAGCCAAGAGCCTTGGTATCAGCGAAGACGAGGTCATTAAGAACGTCATGCTCGGCCAAACAGCTGACGGCATCTTCACCACCACTCAAGACGTCGCCTCTGTTGTAAGCTTTTTAGCAGGCTTCCCAACCGCTGCGATGACGGGCCAGTCGTTTGTCGTCAGCCATGGGTGGTACATGCAATAACAACAATATGGGGGTGCGCTGGCATGACGACTGAGTTTCATCACTTTCAAATGCCAGCGCTTCGCGCCGCTGTTGCCGAACTCATGCTCGGGTTCGGTAGCGATCCTCGTGAAGTCGAGTTGGTCACTGACAACCTGATTGCGGCTAACCTCACGGGGCATGATTCCCATGGAGTGGGGATGCTGCCGCGCTACACCGACGCCTACCTTGAAGGCGGGTTAAAACCCAACGCTCACATTGAGACACGCATTGACCACCAAACGATGCTTGGACTAGATGGACAGTCCGGATTTGGGCAGGTGGTGGGTCATGAAACAATGCTGCTAGGCATTGAACGCGCCAAAACTCACGGCAGTTGCATCATGGCATTGGGTAATGCTCACCACCTTTGCCGCATTGGTGCGTGGGCAGAGATGGCTGTGGCACAAGACTTGATTGCCATTCATTTTGTCAGTGTCTTGTCGCGCCCCGTGGTGGCGCCATGGGATGGCACCGATGCGCGCTTTGGCACCAATCCCTTTTGTGTTGGCATTCCCGTTCAAGGCCAACCACCGGTGGTGTTAGATTTTGCCACCAGCGTCATCGCCCAAGGCAAAGCACGGGTGGCCTTTAACAAAGGCGAACCACTCAAGCCCGGGCAAATTATTGACAACCAAGGCCGACCAACCACTGATCCTATCTTTGCCGTGAAGCCACCGGTGGGTGCACTGCGCACCTTTGGGGAACACAAAGGATTTGGTTTGGCACTGGTTTGCGAACTTCTTGGCGGTGCTTTGGCCAATGCCATGACCATGCGGGCACCGGTCGGTAGCAGTAAGATCTTAAATGGCATGCTGACCATTGTGCTGGATCCAAAGCAATTAGCCGCAGGCGATCATTTTGCGCAAGAATCAATGGCCTTTATTGACTGGGTAAAGGCCTCGCCTGCTATGGCCGACACAGAAGGCGTCAAGATTGCAGGTGAACCGGAACGGCAGATGCGTAAGACGCGAGAGTCGCAAGGCATTCCTGTAGACCGCAACACTTGGCGCGATATTTTGCTTGCCGCTGAAAAACTCGGTCGCGACCCCGCCTTAATTGAACGGTTAGCCTCCGGTCAGTGAGCTGGCCTACCTTCGATCTAAGCGGGTTGCTTACGCATAAAAGCCGATCGCGTGCAAAGACACACCACATCGCCGTGTTGATTGATGCCTTTGTGTTCAAACTCAACAATCCCGGCATTGGGTCGCGATTTGCTCTCACGCAGACTCTTAACCGAAGTCTCGACCCTGATGGTGTCGCCATGAAAAACTGGATTGGGAAACTGCGTGTCTTTCATCCCAAGGTTGGCGATTGTGGTGCCTAAAGTCGTGTCATAGACTGAAATGCCAATCACCAAACCAAGTGTGAATAGACTGTTGACCAGTGGTTGGCCAAACTCCGTGTCTTTGGCGAAGTGAAAATCAATGTGAAGTGGTTGCGGATTCATGGTCATGTTGCAAAACAACATGTTGTCCGCTTCCGTCACACTGCGAGTCAACTCATGTTTGAACACTTGACCCACTTCAAATTCTTCAAAATACAGTCCGGCCATGCCTTTCTCTCCCTGCCTTGATGTCTATTTCTAGTAGTGTGCAAGACGCACGATCAATACGACTTGGGTAATCCCAACACGCGTTCGGCTATGTAGCACATCACCAACTGAGGGCTGACCGGCGCAATGCGTGCAATCAACACTTCACGCAAATAGCGTTCGACGTGATATTCCTTGGCATAACCAAACCCACCATGCGTCATGACGGCCTGTTGGCACGCGTTAAATCCAGCCTCACCAGCCAAATACTTGGCGGCATTGGCCTGCGCCCCACATGATTTACCTTGATCAAACAGGGTCGCTGCCTGAAACACCATCAAGTTGGCCGCCTCTAATTCCATCCAATTCACGGCCAGCGGATGTTGAATGGCTTGGTTTTGTCCAATTGGTCGGTTGAAAACCACTCGCTCTTTGGCGTACTGCGCTGCCCGACGAAGAGCCGCTTTGCCTAGACCCACTGCTTCGGCTGCAATCAAAATCCGCTCGGCATTCATGCCATGCATGATGTACTGAAACCCCTTGCCCTCTTCGCCAATCAAATCATCGACCGGTACTTTTAAACCATCAATAAAGAGCTCATTGGAATCAACGGCTTTACGTCCCATCTTGGGGATTTCACGGGCAGTGACAAACTGTCGGTCCACGTCGGTGTAGAACAAACTCAGGCCATCGGTGTGGCTGGCACAGTCTTCGAGTGGCGTGGTGCGCGCTAGGATCAACATCTTGTCAGCGACTTGCGCGGTCGAAATCCATACTTTGGTGCCACTCAGCAAATAATGATCACCTTTGAACTCAGCCTTCACTTTTAGTTGGGTCGTGTTCAAACCGGTATTGGGTTCAGTGACTGCAAAGCAAGATTTTTCTTTGCCTTCGATCAAGGGAGGTAACATGCGTTGCTTTTGAGCTTCCGTGGCAAACTGAACCACCGGATTGAGCCCAAAAATATTCATGTGCACCGCTGATGCACCACTCATCCCCGCACCCGTTTCACTAATGGTTTGCATCATGATGGTGGCTTCGGTCATACCTAGGCCAGAACCGCCGTACTCGGTCGGAATACAAATCCCTAGCCAACCACCTTGGGCCAGTGCCTGATGCAATTCATGTGGAAAACCACCTTCGGTATCTCTTTGTAACCAGTAGTGCTCATCAAATGGCTCACAAATTTTTTCGATGGCTTCTTTGATACTTAACTGATCATCACTAAACGAAAAATCCATCATTCCCCCTGCTGCATTTATGTGTGTTCCTACACTTTGAGACGAGTTTACCCTACGGCGAAAGCCCCTAAAAATGGGCTTTACACACGCAAGAATTTCTTCATCAAGCTAAATTTATGAAGGGCTTGCGGGCTCAACGCTAAGCCTCAAGATGAGCACCTTCAAACGAACGTTTTAGGAACCCTCTGGCGCTTTGGCTTTCAGGCGCGCGATCTCTGCTTTGGCTTGGTCAGCCTCGGCTCGTAGGCGCTCTAACTCTTCGGCTGACGTTCGTTCAGGGTTCGAATAATCAAGCTTCCAATCATGATCATCTGACCATCGCTGAGGTGATTGAACGGTTGTTCTCGGTGCGGGCGCAGAGGCTAAAAGCGCCAACGCCAAATCGAGGGTCTGCTGTTGTGAAGCACTGTCGTGCGGTTTACCTGCTGCGTTACCCAACGGAAAATCGCTGAACAAAAATCGGGGGACCCCACAGTACTCGGGAATGTCTTTTGCGCAGCCCATTAACACCGTTGCTATACCGTGAGCTTCCAGGTAGCGCGCCACCAAACTCAAAGTCTGATGACAGACCGGGCAATTGGCCACCAACACGGCGACGTCCACACCGTCGGCTTCACAACGACGTAAGATTTCTGGGCAATCGACTTCCAGTGTTTGGCGCTGACTTCGATTAGTGGGTGCACCGTGGAAACGCGCGCTTAACTGCCCCACCTGTCCTTGTGCCACCACTTCGCGTAAAAGAGGCAGCGGAAACCAGCTGTTGGCGTCTGTCATCGCGGTGTGTTTGCGATCAATCGACACATGCGAAATCCGCACATCGTGATCAAGCGCGGTTTCACCCGAATAAACCTCGTAGAACTTGGCGCGTGCGTTATAAGGCGCGCCTGGTCCCTGGTCGCCTTTGGTCGGATCGTACGGCGAGGCCGTCGTGATCAGCGTCAATGTGGATTGCGACAGGGGTTTGTTGAGCACTTGGAAAGGCACATCCAGATAATGTGCCCAACGATAAGGGTTGTCATAGCCAAGCGCCAAATACCAAGTTCGCGTGCGCTCAATGTAGCGGATCGGTTGGTCATTCTCGGGGGCAAAGTCGGTGGTGTCGGTTAGAGTCACTGTGCTTGTCATTTTTAGGGCCGCCTTTATGCCAAGACCGGTGTGCTGTAACCCGACACAAATGACTTGGGTGGACCGCCATCGGGTGAGAAAACGTGCCGTGAAACCTTGCCAATATTTGCGCCGTAGGCATGAATACTGATGGAGACCCGATCTTCAAAAGCATTACTTACCCGATGAATATCCCCCACAGTGGGCGATACAAAAGCCACGTCGCCGGCCGTGAGCGTTTCAGGATCGCCAGTCTTAACGGGTTTGCCCTCTTGTTCACATGAGTAATCCTGTGACACTTCGGCACCACGCAAAACGCCAATGACACCCCACACAGTGTGATCATGAATGGGGGTTTGCTGTCCTGGCCCCCACACAAAACTGACCACTGAGAAACGCTCTTCAGGGTCAACGTGTAAACAATATTGCTGGTAGTACTCAGGATGAGGCACCGCAACGCTGTCAGGTAACCAATCGTCCTTGGCCACCAAGGCTTGCATGGCTTTCTCCAAACGCGGCCAGAAGTCAGGCTGTGACTCGTCGCTACTTTGCACCAAGTCCTCTAAGGCTGACACAAAGGTTTTAAGCGCTGGTGCTTGATCGTGTGTTGCTGTCATTGGATCTGCGACTCCCATAATTGACGACTGGTTAATGTCTAAATAACTGTCAGGTCACTAGTCGATGAGTAATTTTTTTCTAGGCTACTCGCCAGCTCGATACTTGGCAATCCGCGCTTTTAAACCGGGGCGAGTCACCGAGCGGACCAGTGAGGCCAAATCTTGATCATCACCTGGAGCGGTCAGCGCCTCGCTGATCAAGCCGCGGGTCGGTCGATCCAAGCCTTGTGCTGTTTGTGCCATTGACTGCATCACTTCCGGCCACTGGCTGACTTCAGCCATTTGAGTGAATAGGCCCATGGCATGTGCCTCAGAAGCGTTGAGCGTGGCGGCGACTTCTTGCACCCGACGGGCTTTATCAAACCCGATTAACTGACCGAGCCGGCGTGTGCCAAGTACAAGACCAAATTTCAATCCAGGCATACGGAACGTTGCCTGCTCAGTGGTCACGCGATGCTGGCAAGCCAGCAACAAATCCACCCCTGCCCCAAAGTTTTTTCCTTGCGCCAAGCCTAGTGTTAAAGCAGGCAGGCGATAAATGCGCTGAAGCAGTTGTTCTATGCGCACAAAACGCCACAGCAAATCACCTTCACTTTGCGATTCAAAATCAGCAAAATCAAAACCCGCACAAAAACTTTTGCCCTCACCTCTAAAAATCAGCATGGGCACTTGGGCCGCATCGGCCCGATCAATCCCGTCAAGCAGTGCCTCAACCATATCGGCGTTCAAAGCATTGCGCTTGTCCGGTCGATTGAGCACAAATGTCCAATGGCTATCACTTTGCTCAATCAACACGAGGTCAGTTTGTTTTTCTGCCATTACGAGTCCACACCAAATATTTCGTCGTTGTGCTCACCTAACTCTGGTGGGCGGCGGCGGATGGGTGTGCCCTGGCCATCAAAGCGTAGTGGCGAGGCAAAGGTCTGCGTCTGAACCCCGTTAGGTAAATCGATGGGTTGCACCCATTGCATGTGCTTAACCTGCTCATCGGCAAGCACTTCTGAGTAGCTATTGATGGGCGCACACGGCACGCCTGCGGCACGGAACCGTTCCAACCAAATCGCTGCGTCTTGTGTAAGAAATACCGCTTCGAGACGCTCACGCAATGCCTCTTGATGCTGGGCTCTTAGGGTGGTTGATTCGTAGTCAGGATCATTGGCTAACTCTGGCAAGTCAACCACTTGGCATACTGATTGCCAGAGCGCGTTGTTGCCCGCAGCCATACCAAAATAGCCGTCTTTGCAACGGAAGGCTTGGTAGGGGGCATTTCTAGGATGGGCTGAGCCTAGCCGCTCTGGGTCTTTGCCGCTACCAAAATATTCAGAGGTTTGTAAGGCCGCAATCCCAAGCGTGGCACCCAACATGGGGACATCAATGTGAGTGCCTTGACCTGTCTCGCTCACCTGACGAAGTGCACAGCTCACCGCGTAGGCGGCATAAAGTCCAGCCGAAAAATCGGCCAAAGGCACGCCGCATTTCACTGGCGGTCGTCCCGGCTCACCCGTCACACTCATGATGCCGCTCATGGCTTGCACAGTCAGATCAAAACCGCCCTCAGACGCACGCGGTCCGGTTTGCCCATAAGCCGAGATGGACGCCAAAATCAAACGTGGATTGATCGCCTTAAGCGTTTCAAACCCAATACCCAATCTGTCCATAACGCCCGGACGATTGTTCTCAATCAAGACATCGGCGTCTTTGATTAAGTCCTTGAACCGTTGCTTGTCACCGTCCTGCTTAAGATCGAGCGTGACTGATCGTTTGTTACGGTTCAGGGAGGCAAAGTTCTCACTGTAGCCATCGGATAACGGCGGCCAACCGCGTAAGGTATCGCCCCCCTTGGGGTTTTCCACTTTGATCAAGTCAGCACCCATGTCGGCCAACAACATGCCGCAAAATGGGCCAGCCGCCACATTACACAACTCAATAACCCGAACGCCTTCTAGCGGTAGTTGCTGCACCTCGTTACCCCTTCGCCATCAAAAGTTTTTGTTGGGGTTATTGTAAACAGCGGCCTAGCTCACGCCATCCACGACCACCATGTTGAAATCCGCGGCACCTTCGCGCTCTTTTTTGGCGTCTTGATATGACATCGAGTTGTAGAACTTGACGGCTTGCTCACGTGTTTCAAACTGGTTAACCACAACTCGCTGATAAGGCAAGGCGCCTTCAAGCGTTTCTGGATTGCCGCCTCGAACGACGAAAGTACCACCGTGTTCTTGGCTTGCAATGGTCGCTTTGGCGCTGTACTTGCTGTACTTCTCTGGGTCTGTGATATTGACCATGGCAATGACATAGGCTGACATTTTTTTCCTCTGCTTTTTGTTTGGATTGCTTTTTGTTTGGAACTTTAAGCACGACACCCATTATCAGCGCCGCGTCACCAACCATACACCAGCGACGGTCACAAGCGTACCCGCCATCACCCAAAGCGTTAATGCCTCACCAAACAGCCACCACGCCATGATTGCCACTGTCGGTGGGGTCAAGTACATCAGACTGCTGACCCGTGTTGCCGCACCTTGCCTTAGCAACACAAACCAAAGACTCATGGCACCAATGGATAACGGCAAAATACTCCACAATAAAGCGCCAATTAAGGGCAACGTCCACTGGACTTGCATCGGCTCAAAACTCAACATCAGCACAGTGGTCACCGCGCCACTGGCAGCGTACTGAATCACCGTACCTGCCCTCAAGTCAAACATGGGACAAAATCTTTTTTGATACAAAGTTCCCGCGGTGAACGAGCACAATGCAATCGCGCAAAGCACTGTACCGGCCAACGTCACACCCTGGAAGCCCAACTTTTCGGCTAGCACGATAGCCACGCCGGCTAATCCAAGTACCAAACCACCCCACTGCTTAATCGTGACTTGCTCGGCCACGCGCGCCGCCAGGAAAGCAGTCAATACCGGTTGTAACCCGACAATCAATGCGGTTAGGCCAGCGGGCATTCCGAGTTTGATAGCAGTCCATACGCCACCCAAGTAACCCAAATGCAGTAGTAGCCCCGCTACAGCGATGTGCCCCGATAAGCGCCAAGCGGGCCAATGCATGCGCCAAACCAAAGACAGCGGCAGCAATAAAAGCAACACACCCGCAAAACGCATACTTAAAAATGTCATGGGATCGGTGTACGGCATGCCGTAGCGCGCCACAATAAACCCAGTACTCCACAACAACACAAAAAAAGGACCTATCCACAGCAAAGAAATTGGTTTGGCATTCGCATTCATTAATAACGATTCTTATTCAATTTTATTGGGGTCGCCTTAATCGCCCGATTTGTCTTCATGAGCAATACCGTGTTTGCAGCTTGAAAATTTGATACTCACCAAAAAAATTTGTAT
>JAWOGG010000219.1:0-18836 GCA_046497085.1 Orrella sp. | reverse complement strand
GTCTCAGCCTCGCCATACGTCTTCTACCACCGAAAATCCCTACCATAGATGAGCTGCCAGCAACCATGAAAGTAATCTTATCTGTGCCATGGGCACTCGGCGTGGCTGCTTGCAACGTGATGTCAAAGCGACCGCCTGGCATGCCTAAAGACTGCATGTGTTTGCTCACGGCTTTGGCCAGTTGCTTGGCGCTTTTTTGGCGGCCCTCAGTCAGCTTCTTGGCTGCTGCATCATATTGTTCGCGTGCCTGAGCGGCCGCCTGCTTGAGCCCCTCGATGTCTTGAGACTGCGCCAATTCAGCGAGTTGTTGCTGCGTACGTTCAGCTAGCGCGGGTAACTCGGCTGGTTCACAGCGAAATTTTCTAGCCGTCTCGTAAATGGATTTCAGCCGCTGTTCAAGATGGTCCAATCGGTTCGGATCCAAATCCAGGGCATCAAGATAACGCGACAAATCCGATCTAGCTTGCGCTAACGCGATGCTAGCGCCTTCAAGCGACTGTGCAATGTCATGCAATTTGTTGTCATGTTTGAGTACACCCCGAACGCGTTCAAGTGCGACGTCAATCGATCGTTGTGCACCGATCTCGTCGTCTTCAAGAGCAGTCAGCGTGGCGCTGGTGGCTTCTAGCAGTGATTGTCCATGTGACAGGCGGCTGTGCTCATCACAAATTTGCTCCCACTCATTGGGCCCTGGTGCAAGTTTCTCTAGCTCGTCTGCCTGCCAAGTCAGTTGCTCTTGCTTGTCTGCGATTTGCTGTGCGCCTTCAAGCGCCTCGGTCAGGCGGCGCTCTATGTGTTGCCATTCACGCCATGTGGAGGCAACCTGATCGCGGGTATCCTGCAGATGCCCTTGTGCATCGAGCAAGTCTCGTTGTACTTCTGTTTTCATGAGGCTTTGATGCATGTGTTGGCCGTGGATATCAACCAAGCAGTCACCTAAGTCTCTGAGTTGGCTCAATGGAACGATAGAGCCGTTGATATACGCTCTTGTCTTACCGTGAGCGTCGATCACGCGTCTTAGAATCAGTTCACCTTCGGTATCAAGGTCATGTTGTGTGAGCCATTGCACGGCGGCTTGGCTAGGTTCAAACACAGCGGTGATCTCGGCGCGCCCCTTACCGGCACGGATCACCTCGCCGCTTGAGCGTCCCCCGAGCACTAACCCTAGCGCGTCGATCAGGATGGATTTTCCGGCGCCCGTTTCGCCAGTCAACACGCTAAAGCCGCCCTCAAGTGGAAGCGATAGATCCTTCACGATGACAAAGTCGCGGATCGCTAGTTCCCGCAGCATGGTTTAGTCCCTGTTATAGCCAGTGGCTGGTAAGCGATTCCAATCCAGTTTCTTACGCAAAGTGGAAAAAAAGCTGTAGCCAGTGGGATGAAGGAATTTGGCACTCTGAGCAGCCCGGTAGACTTTGACGCGATCGCCTGGCTGAATATCTGACCAAGTTTGCATGTCGAAATGGACACTACCACCGGCCTCTATGCGGCTCATGCCAATGACCGTTAAGTCTAGTGTGCCCGTGTCTGGTAGAACAATCGGTCTGTTGGAAAGTGTTTGAGGCGCAACAGGCACCAACATCATGGCTTGCATGGCAGGGTGCAGAATGGGGCCAGAAGCAGCCAGCGAATAGGCCGTGGAACCGGTTGGTGTGGCAATAATCAACCCGTCGGCTCTTAGTGTGTACATATAGACACCGTCGATCTCGATGCGAACCTCTATCATGCCGCCTCGACCAGCGCGGTTCAAAACGACATCGTTCAGTGCCGTTGCACTAAACAATCGTTCGTTGCCCCGTGTGACTTCGCCAGCCAGTAGCATACGGTCTTCCGCTTCAAAACGTCCTTCCAGCAAGTCACCTAGGGCCATCTCTGCGTCTTCGAGAGGAATGTCGGTAATGAAACCCAATCGTCCATGGTTAATGCCTGCCAATGGCACTGACCAAGGTGAGAGATGACGAGCAGCACCCAACATGGTGCCATCGCCACCCATCACGATAGCGAGGTCGGCTTGTTCCCCGATCTGCTGATAAGTGCCAATGGGAAACTCAGTCAAGCCCGTGTGCTCGGCGGTTTGTGCTTCAATCAAGACTTCTCGGTTGGCCTTTCTAAGTAATTCAGCCAGCGCACGCAAATGGCCCGCCAATTTGGAGTCGTGATAGCGTCCAATCAGTGCGATTGTGGCAAAGTGCATAATATGACCGGTTGGATTAGCAGTGAGGTTCATCGGATAATGTGTCAATTATAGAGTGCAGCTTTAGGATTCAACGAAAATATGGACGACCGTGCCCACTCATTATTGAAAGCGCTTATCGAACGGTACATCGCCGACGGCCAGCCGGTGGGATCGCGCACCCTGTCAAAAGTGTTCGATTTTTCGCCAGCGACCATCCGCAATGTGATGGCAGATCTAGAAGAAGCAGGCTTGATCCACAGCCCCCATACGTCGGCTGGACGCATCCCAACGCCTAAGGGCTACCGATTGTTTGTCGATAGTATGTTGGCATCGCAACCGTTTGAGCTTTTGCCTGCTCAGGAGATCAGCAGCATGCTGCCTGTGACTGACCCAGGTAAGGCGGTATCGGCAGCGGCATCATTACTATCAAACCTGACACAATTCGCTGGAGTGGTTCTGGCGCCTAGACGCAGTCAAGTGTTTCGTCAGGTAGAGTTTATTAGGTTATCTGAAAAGCGCATTCTGCTTATCATTGTCACGCCAGATGGCGACGTGCAAAATCGTATTTTACTGACACCGAGAGACTATTCTTCGGTGGAGCTGATTGAAGCGGGTAACTTTTTTAACCAACACTTCTCAGGTAAACCCTTTGCCGACGTTAGGCGTTCCCTTGCTCGGGAGTTGGAACGGTTGCGCGAGGACATGTCTCGTTTGATGCAGGCCGCTGTTGACGCTGGGGCAGAGGAACCAGATGAGTTGGATTCCGTGGTCATTTCAGGTGAACGGCGCCTATTAGATATCAATGAATTGGCATCCGATATGGTGCGACTAAGACGTACGTTTTCTATGTTTGAAAAGAAAACCGACCTATTACAGTTGCTCGATGTCAGTAGCCGGGCGCAGGGCGTGCAAATTTACATTGGTGGGGACTCTTCACTTGTGCCGACAGAAGATTTGTCAGTGGTCACGGCGCCTTACGGCGTAGACGGGCAGGTTGTCGGTACACTGGGTGTCATCGGGCCGACCCGAATGGCCTATGAGCGCGTCATCCCTATTGTCGACATTACCTCACGTTTGTTGTCCAATGCGCTTAGCCAATCCGGTCACGACCGCTAGTGATGGCGAATCCGCCGCTGATCAAGATTCATACCAACCCGAGGTGATCCGTTGTCTGCCAATGCCGAACCCCGCCAGCGTTACTGGCCCGAACCCAAACCGACACGACTAAAGACCTGGCCCGCACCATTTAAGGTAGGCTCCGTGGGCGTGTTACTGGTTAACTTAGGCACACCGGACGAACCAACGGCTCCGGCGATCCGGCGTTATCTGCGCGAGTTTCTCTCAGATCCTAGGGTCATTGAAATCCCCAAGCTGTTGTGGTGGCCAATCCTGAACGGTCCCATTCTCTTATCCCGCCCCAGAAAGCTTGTGCACCGTTACGAGAGCATCTGGATGGAGGGGGGTTCTCCCTTGTTGGTCTATACCCAGCGTCAGGCGGCGGGTGTTAAACAATGGCTAACGGAACAAGGGCATCAGGTCGAGGTGGCGGTGGCCATGCGGTACGGTCAGCCCAGTATCCGAGACGGTATTCGGGAGCTACAAGATAAGGGCTGTGAACACATTTTGACTGTCCCTCTTTATCCCCAGTATGCGTCTAGTACCACGGGCACTGTGGTCGACGAAGTGACCCGAGTGGCCTCGCATTTGCGCAATCAGCCTGCGATGCGATTTATCAAACGGTTCCATGTTGATCCTGCCTACATTAATCCCCTGGCCGAACAAATCGAAAGATTTTGGGCAAATAACGGCAAACCGCAGAAGTTGGTGATGAGTTTTCATGGGTTACCAGTGCGCTGCACTGAGCTTGGCGACCCTTATTGTCGGGACAGCTATGAAACCGCGCGAGCGCTGGCAAACCGTTTGAATTTGACGGATGATGAGTTCCTGGTGACTTTTCAAAGCCGCTTTGGTCCCGCGGCTTGGCTGCAGCCCTACACTGAGCCGACGCTAGAGACCATGGCTAAAGACGGCATAACTAAGATCGACGTTGTTTGCCCTGGTTTTGTTGCGGACTGCTTGGAAACCCTTGAAGAGGTTAGTATCGAATGCAAGGACACTTTCATGGCGGCCGGCGGGGAGCAGTTTCGCTATATCCCTTGTTTGAACGACGATCCCGCCTGGGTGCAAACCTTATCCGGGATGGTCGAAAAGCATTTGCAGGGTTGGCCCACACGGCAGTCGGATCTTTAAGCAGTCTCACAGTGTTCAGAGGGATGACTCACAAGGGCCAAAGCCTATTTTAAAAAGGCTTAGATACGGTTGTGATCAAGCCCTTGAAAAGCCTTTTCTTGACCCCATATTGTTACCAACAGTGACATTATTTGTGGAGACACTCGCATGACTGCAACCCCCGAAGACCCACGCCCAGCTGAAGAAGGCACAGACCAAGCAGCGCCGGCTGACGAGTCTGTTGAACCTGTTGAGGCTCACGCGGGCGATGAACCGACGGATTTGGAAGCGCAATTGCGCCAAGCCGAAGAGAAATTAGCGGCACTCCAGGATCAAGCACTTCGAGCAACCGCGGAAATGGAAAACGTCCGTCGGCGCTCGCAAGAGGAAATAGCTAAAGCCCGTAAATTTGCCATTGAGGCCTTTGCTGAGAGCTTGGTACCCGTTCGCGATAGCCTTGAAGCCGCGTTGTCGCAAGATGCACAGAGCGACGAGGACTTTCGCACCGGTGTAGACACGACGCTTAAGCAGCTCACCGGCGCTTTTGAACGTAATCATTTGAAAGAAATTGCACCAGCAGTAGGTGAGAAGTTTGATCCGCATCACCATCAGGCCATTGCCACTGTACCCTCTGAGCAAGAGGCAAACACGGTGGTGGCGGTGCTGCAAAAAGGCTACCTAATTACGGATAGGGTGCTGCGACCCGCTTTGGTTACAGTTGCAGCCTAACGTGTTGGGTCATTGCCGATTGGCTTGAAATCGACCATTTGATCCCCACAACCATTACATAGAATAGACAGACTCCCCCAGATTCAGCATTACTGAAAGGTAAAAAATTATGAGCAAAATTATTGGAATCGACTTAGGCACGACGAACAGTTGCATCGCTTTGATGGAAGGCGGCCAAGTCAAGATTATTGAAAACGCAGAGGGCACGCGCACCACACCCTCCATCGTCGCCTACATGGAAGACGGCGAAACATTGGTTGGTACACCGGCCAAGCGCCAAGCAGTGACCAACCCGGCAAACACACTTTACGCAGTAAAGCGCCTTATTGGACGCAAGTTCAGCGAAGATGCCGTCAAAAAAGACATCGATCTGATGCCCTACAAAATCGTGAAAGCCGACAACGGCGACGCATGGGTTGAGGCGCAGGGCAAAAGCATGGCTCCCGCTCAGGTGTCCGCTGACGTGTTGCGCAAGATGAAAAAGACCGCCGAAGATTATCTTGGCGAAACTGTCACTGAGGCTGTGATTACTGTGCCAGCCTACTTTAACGACAGCCAGCGTCAGGCAACTAAGGACGCAGGTCGTATCGCGGGTCTAGAAGTTAAGCGGATCATCAACGAGCCCACCGCGGCAGCGTTGGCGTTCGGTTTGGATAAAACCGAAAAAGGCGACCGCAAAATCGCGGTTTATGACTTGGGCGGCGGTACGTTTGACGTGTCGATCATTGAGATCGCTGACGTTGATGGCGAGAAGCAATTTGAAGTGCTGTCTACCAACGGTGACACCTTCTTGGGTGGTGAAGACTTTGACCAACGTATCATCGATTACGTGGTTGGTGAGTTTAAGAAAGAGCAGGGTGTGGACCTGAGCAAAGACGTCTTGGCTCTTCAGCGCTTAAAGGAAGCCGCTGAAAAAGCCAAGATCGAGTTGTCATCAAGCCAGCAAACCGAACTCAACTTGCCCTACATCACGGCAGATGCCTCCGGTCCTAAGCACTTGAGCTTAAAAATCACCCGCTCTAAGCTTGAATCGCTGGTTGAGGATTTGATTGAGCGCACCATGGAACCTTGCCGCATGGCGATCAAAGACGCCGGCGTTAAAGTCAGTGATGTCGACGATGTGATTTTGGTTGGCGGTATGAGCCGCATGCCGAAAGTGCAAGAAAAGGTCAAAGAGTTCTTTGGTCGGGATCCACGTAAAGACGTGAACCCGGATGAAGCTGTGGCAGCTGGCGCCGCTATTCAAGGTTCGGTCTTGGCGGGCGATCGCAAAGACGTCTTGTTGCTAGACGTGACGCCTTTGTCCTTGGGCATCGAAACACTGGGTGGTGTCATGACCAAGATGATCACCAAGAATACGACCATCCCCACTCGTTTCTCTCAAACGTTTTCTACGGCTGACGACAACCAGCCTGCTGTGACGATTAAAGTGTTCCAAGGGGAGCGAGAGATCGCAACCGGTAACAAGATGCTTGGTGAGTTCAACCTTGAGGGTATTCCACCCGCACCTAGAGGCTTGCCGCAGATTGAGGTGACCTTTGATATCGACGCCAACGGTATTGTCCACGTCTCTGCAAAAGACAAGGGCACTGGCAAAGAGAACAAGATCACCATTAAGGCCAACTCCGGTCTTACCGAAGAAGAAATTGAGCGCATGGTCAAGGATGCTGAAGCGAATGCTGAAGAGGATCACCGCGTTGCTGAATTGGCTCTGGCGCGCAATGCAGCAGACGCTGCGGTTCACTCAACCCGCAAGTCTTTGACCGAACACGGTGACAAGCTTGAGGCTGGCGAGAAAGAGGCTATCGAGACTGCTGTGCAAGAGGTTGAAGAAGCGCTAAAGAACAACGCTGACAAAGCCGAATTGGATGGCAAGGTAGAAGCTTTGTCTGCCGCGTCTCAAAAGTTGGGTGAAAAGATGTATGCCGACATGCAGGCACAAGCCGAAGCCGCTGGCCAAGCCGACGGTGAAGGTCAGGGCGAAGCCAAACCAGCCGATGATGTCGTGGATGCGGACTTCAAAGAAGTCAAACGCGACGGCTCATAACCACGGCGGTTGGTGAGAGGGCGCCCGGACTCCCCGATTGGGTTTCCGGGCGTTGTTGTTAACAAAAACTGAAGCGTAAAGATGGCCAAAAGTGATTTTTATGAAGTGCTTGGAGTTGCCAAGAATGCCTCCGATGATGAGCTGAAAAAAGCCTACCGCAAGCTCGCGATGAAATGGCATCCCGATAGAAATCCGGGGAGCAAAGAAGCCGAGGAAAAGTTCAAGGCAGCGAAAGAGGCTTACGAGGTATTGTCAGACTCACAAAAACGTGCAGCCTATGACCGCTTCGGCCACGATGGTGTGGATCCCAATGCCTCAGGTATGGGTGGTGCCGGTGGCGCAGCCTTCTCCGATGCTTTCGGCGACATCTTCGGCGAAATCTTCGGTGGCGCAAGGCGCGGTGGCGGTGGCCCGCAGGTCTATCGCGGCGCTGACCTCAAATACGCCATGGAAATCACGCTCGAACAAGCAGCGAGTGGTTTAGAGACGGAAATTCGAGTGCCGAGCTGGGATGCCTGTGATGTGTGCTCGGGCAGTGGCGCCAAACCAGGGACGTCGGCGATTGGTTGTCGGACTTGCGGTGGCACAGGTGCTGTACGCATGCAGCAGGGTTTTTTTAGTGTGCAACAGACTTGTCCCACCTGCCACGGTTCGGGGCAAGAAATCAAAGACCCATGCAATGCTTGTCACGGTGAAGGGCGGATCCGCCAAAACAAAACGCTCCAAGTCAAAATCCCAGCGGGTATTGACGATGGCATGCGTATTCGTTCCAGCGGCAACGGTGAACCGGGTGTCAACGGCGGCCCCCCAGGCGACTTGTTTGTCGAAATCCATCTCAAGCCGCACAAAATTTTCCAACGAGAAAACGATGACTTGCACTGCGAGCTCACCATCCCCTTTACTACCGCGGCACTCGGCGGTGATGTCCAAGTACCCACGCTGAGTGGCAAAGCTGAGATCACCATTCCGGATGGTACCCAATCAAGTAAGACATTCCGTCTACGTGGCAAAGGCATTAAAGGCGTAAGAGCGGGCTATCCTGGTGATCTTTACTGTCACGTCGTGGTGGAAACGCCCGTGCGTTTAACCGACGCACAGAAAGATATTTTGCGGCAGTTTGAGCAGTCTTTGGGTGAGGGCGGTGATCGCCACTCACCCCAAAGCAAGTCATGGACTGATCGGGTTAAAGAGTTTTTTTCTTAATCCTTTCCCTTAACCCATTGCTTAAATCTTAATCAGTCTGTTGGAAGTCACCGGCCAGTGCGCGAGCCAATCCCTCGGGATTCAAATGCTTGCGCACGGCCGCGTTGACCGTCTCTGCATCCAGTGCTTTGAGTTTCTCATCAAACGCTGCAGACCATGCAAAGGTACGATTTTCTTGCAAGTAATTTAACCAAGCATTGGCCAGTGCACCATCCTGCGCCCGATAGAGTTGGCGCAGATTTAGCAAGGACTCAACGCCCTGAGCCAGTTCAGCTTCAGTAAAACCGTCTTTCAGTACGCGTTCAAGCTCCTCGTTAAGGGCGCTTTCAAACTTCTCCCAACTGTCGGGTGCAAAAATGCCTGAAATAGACCAGCTGCCGCTTGGTTCAAAGGCTGACGCTGACAGTCGGCTGCGAACGTCGTAGGACAAACCATCCTGTTCACGAATGCGCGTCCATAGTCGGGAGTTGTCCGAACTGCCCAAGAGGTAGTTACCCACCATCAGTGCAGCGTAATCGGGATCAGTGTCTTGGATAGGTAGAGGCATAGACGCTAAAAAGACCGCATTGGCTTTGTCTGGCGTATCAATCTTGATCAATGTGGGCGTCACCTCGCGGTAAGGGTCACTGACTCGTTCATAGGCAGGTGCTTGGCGCCAGTCCCCAAGCGCATCGGTCACGGTTGTGACCACTTGGTCCGGCTCAAAGGATCCTGCAACAGCAATGGCGATATTGCCACCACCGTAAAACTGCTCGTGAAACGCGACCAAATCCTCGCGGCTAATGGCTTCGTAACGGGCAATAGACTCCTCAAAGGTTGGCACGTAGCGAATGTCGTCCGATGGCCAGGGGTTCTCATAACGACCGAGGGCTCGTGAAGCCAAAGCGCCAGGTTCAGACATGGCGCCGCGTAGACTGGTTACCTTGTTAGTGAGGTACTCCCGTCGTTGATCTTCAGGAAAGCTCGGCGCTTTGATCAGATGTAACGCCAAGTCTAGGACCGCTGGCAAGTGCTCACCAGTGGTTGAGATGTTGACCGATACGCTTGTGCCACTGCCACCAATAGAAAGATTGGCTTTCAATTCATCGAGCCGATCGTTGATCTCTTGGCGTGACATGTCTTGACTGCCATACATGAGCATGGCGGCTGTCATCTGGGCCACGGTGGCTTGACCCTTCAATTGCTCCGCGTTGCCGAAGTTCATCTCGAGCTCGGCCCTGACCTGATCACCGCGGGTGCTCTTGGGTAGCAGTGCGAGTTTGATCGGGCCGCTAGGTAGGTTGAGCACCTTGCGTTGGGTTTGTTTGTCGATATTGGCCGGTGTTGGGTCAAAGGCCATCGCCATTTCACGTCGTTCGTCACCCACATAGCCTTCCAACATGACGTCCAGGTCCGGCCTCTCGGTTGCTGGTGCACGCAATGGGTCATCGGTGGGTAAGTAGACCCCTTCAGTACGGTTGGCGGGCACTAGAAAATCGTCGGCCACTTGTTGCACTTGCTCGAGGGTGACCGCCTTGATGCGATCGCGTTGCTTAAAAAACAAACGCCAGTCACCATGGGCAATAGGCTCAGAGAGTGCCGTGCCCAAACGCTGTACGTCGTTATAGACCTCATCCCAGCCATTGAGCCATTGACTACGGGCACGCTCAAGTGCTTGCTCTGTCAGAGGGGTGTTTGCGACTGACTCGACCGTTTGCGTGAGTGTCGAGAGCGCCTCCTCAGGGTCCATGTTTGGTTCTAACTGCGCGCCGAACATCACTGTCCCAGGCGCATACATATCACGGCTAAACCCAAAAACGCTGCTGGCTAAGCCTTTAGGTACCAATGCTTCATAAAGACGTCCCGATGGCGAATCGCTCAGGATCATGGTGGCCAATTCAATGGCTGGGTAGTCTTCATCAATCGCAGGTGGAGCGTGATAGACGGCGGCTACCAAGGGCGTGCCACCGTTACGCCTTAAAGTCACGCGTCGCTCGCCATCTTGCACAGGCTCTACCGTGTACTCTTGGGGCAAATCACGTGCGGGTCTAGGGATGACACCGAAGGCGTCTGCTATCACCGAAAGGGTCTGCTCAGGATCAAATTTGCCCGTCACTGTCAGTACAGCGTTATCGGGTTGGTAATAAAGTCGATAGAACGCTTGCAGTTGTCCAATATCAACACCCTCAACGTCTGAACGGGCACCAATGACACTTTTACCGTAGTTGTGCCATTGGAAGGCGGCCGCATGCGACTTTTGATAAAGCATTCGAAATGGGCTGTTCTCTCCACGTTCCATTTCGTTACGAACCACGGTCATCTCGGAGTCGAGATCCTCACGGGCAATGAGTGAATTGACCATGGCGTCAGCCTGCCAGCGTAAATACCAGTCGAGTGTTTCTGGGTTGGCGGTAAAGGTGGCGTAATAATTGGTGCGATCTTCTGAGGTCGTGCCGTTGGCGCGCAAGCCCCTCTTAGAAAACTCTGCCAAAGCATTGCGAATGGTCGGCGTACCCTTAAAGATCATGTGCTCTAGTAAGTGAGCCATACCTGTTTGGCCATAATTCTCGTGGCGCGAGCCAACCAGATAAGTCATGTTGACTGTGACCGACTGTTTGGAGTCGTCCGGCACAAGCAGTATGGTCAAACCATTCGATTCGAGCTTGTATTCAGTCACGCCTTCAACAGAGGTGACTTCTTTGACGCCAGTCGGTAAAGTCGTCGCTTCAGCGGTAATGGCAAGCAATAGCGCTGCCAGTGCCACTAAGACCAAATGGATACGGTATTTGGTAGAACAAAACATAAGATGATCCATGTTAATCATGCCGGTAATGGCTCTTTGGATGATTGAAACCAGCAATGGTTCCGATGATTGCAGTGGTTGCATGGTTTCAATCTTTCAAACCATCATAACGGCTTGTTGGGGTAAGACTAGTCGTGCAACGGGGGTGTGAGTTGAGTAAACCGTGGGAAGGCATCAAGATCCTAGACATCAGTCAAGGCATAGCGGGCCCGTCGTGCGCTCAAATGTTTGCCGAGCAGGGCGCAGAAGTCATCAAAGTTGAGCCACCTAGCGGTGATTGGGGGCGGTTCGTGGGCGTGACCCATGGCGAACAAAGTGCTTTGTCGATGCAATACAACCAGGGCAAGCGTGGTTTGGCGCTAGATGCGAGAACGCCTGAAGGCCGCGAGATGTTGAAGTCCATAGCCCCTCAATTTGATGTCATCGTGCAAAACTTTCGGCCGGGCGTGATCGAGCGTTTGGGTATCGATTACGAAACCCTCTCTGCTCAGGCGCCTGGTTTGGTTTACGTGTCCATCACGGGCTATGGGCCAGATGGGCCCTATGCAGCCTTGCCCGCTTCGGACTCGGTGATGCAAGCCGATAGTGGTTTGATGCACATGAACCGCACGCCAGACAACCAGGCAAGACGTGTTGGCATGCTGATGGCAGATGTGTTGACCGGGCTTTACGCGGCCCAAGCCTTGTCGGCAGCGCTGTATCAAAGAAAAAGCACGGGGCAGGGCATGCATGTCAAAACCAGCTTATTTGAATCCTGCTTAGCCTTTCAGTCGATGGGGTTATTGGAGCATTCGATGGTCGGTACGCAACCGGTGGGCGCTGTCAGTGCGCCGAACGGTGTGTTTGCGACCACTGATGGGCAGCTATCGGTGGTGGTGCTCAACGATGCCCAGTTTGGCCGCTTTTGTGCGGCGATTGATCGTGAGTCTTGGGCTAACGATCCCACGCTTGCCACTAACCAAGCGCGCATGGCCTCCAAAGACAGCCTGCATAAAGCCGTGGCTGAAGTTTTGCGGGAAGAAACGACAGCGCACTGGGTGACTCAGTTTAGTGAACACGACGTCCTGCACGCTGTGGTTAGAGACTACGACAGCCTGAAGTCACATCCGCAAGCCGCGCATCTGGGTCTTTTTCAAACCATCTCTCAACCCATGGTTGGTGATTTGTTAAGAGTGGCGTCCCCGGTTGAAGCCTTTAGAAATGACGACTCTGTGGCGCCGCTGATCGGTGAGCACTCGGTGGCCATTTTGCAGGAGTTGGGTGTCGAACAAGCGCGAATTGAGACGTTACTGTCAAGCGAAGTGATCAAGCAAACCAAGGAGAAACAAGTATGAAAGCGATTGTTTGCGATCAGTTTGGTGCGCCGACCGATGTCGCCCGATTGGCCGAAGTTCAAGCACCCGAAGCACCCGGGCTAGGCATGGTGGCCATTGATGTGGCCTACGCCACAGTCAGCCATGCCACTGACTTATTGATCCGTGGCAAGTATCAATCACAACCGCCGCTGCCATTTACACCCGGCACAGAATTGGTGGGACATGTTGCGGCCGTTGGTCCTGATGTCACCGCTTTCAAGCCAGGTGACGCCGTATTGGCTTTGTCGCGTTGGGGCTGTTATGCGCAACGAGTTCTGGTCTCGGCGCACACCGTCTATCCGGTGGCCGAATCTCTTGATTTGTTAGATGTTTTGCCACTGCCGTTGTCATATGGCACTGCTTATGCGGCCTTGGTCTGGAAAGCCCGTTTAAAACCATCCGATACCGTGTTGGTGCTTGGAGCAGGATCTGGTGTGGGTTTGGCGGCTGTCGATTTGGCGAGTGAACTCGGTGCACGTGTTGTGGCGTGCGCCAGTACCCCTGACAAACGTGCGGTTGCGTTGGCCCATGGCGCCGAAGTTGCCCTCGATCCTCAAGACGATTTGGCGGCGAAGGTCAAGGCCGTTTGTCCAGGTGGCGTGAGCTTGATCTTTGATCCAGTGGGTGCAGAGGTTATGGAGAAGGCATTTCGGGCTGCGTCACAAAGCGCGCAAATCATCAGCATTGGTTTTGCAGCAGGGCGTGTGCCACAGCTACCGCTAAACATTATGTTGGTTAAGAATCTGACCCTACAGGGTTTTTTCTTTGGCAAATATATTGGCTGGACCCCGATCGATGAGCGTGCGCGTTATGAGACGGACATGCGAGAGCTCATGCAAGCCCTGCAACATTTGACGGCTAAGCAGCGGATAAAACCACAAATCAGTCAGGTCTATCCTATGGGCGAATTGTGCCAAGCCATTGATGACCTGCATCACCGTCGGGTGACGGGCAAGATCGCGCTCGACATTGCGACAGGCTAAGCACTTTATTTCGAGAGTAGGCGCATGGCCTGTTCAATGCCGGAGACAGTAACGGGATACATGCGTTCTTGAACAATGTTTTTGATCAACGCAATCGATTGTCGGTACTGCCATGAGGCTTGCGGCTCGGGGTTGAGCCAGACAGACTTTGGCCATGCTTGCACCATACGCTGCAACCACTGGGCCCCTGCCTCTTTGTTGTAGTGTTCGACTGAGCCTCCCGGTTGCAAAACTTCGTAAGGACTCATCGAAGCATCACCCACAAAAATCAAACGCCAGTCCGCGTTGAATTTACGCAAAATGTCCCAAGTCTCAAACCGTTCCATCTGCCTGCGGCGATTGGATTGCCAGAGATGTTCATAAGGACAGTTGTGGAAGTAATAAACCTCTAAGTTTCTAAATTCGCTGCGCGCTGCAGAAAATAGTTCCTCAACTCGACCGATGTGATCATCCATGCTGCCGCCAACATCAAGCAACATCAAGACTTTGACATTATTGTGACGTTCGGGAACCATACGCAGATCCAAATAGCCGGCGTTGCGTGCCGTACTGCGAATGGTGTCGTCCAAGTCGAGCTCAAGGTCTGCGCCTTCGCGGGCAAAGCGACGCAAACGACGCAAAGCCACTTTGAAGTTTCTGGTGCCCAACTCTAATTGATCGTCGTAATCACGAAACTGGCGTTCGTCCCAAACTTTGACTGCAGAACGGTTACCGGCCGATTGGCCGCCCACACGAATTCCCTCAGGGTGGTAGCCGCCGTTGCCAAATGGCGAAGTGCCACCGGTGCCTATCCACTTACTGCCGCCCGCGTGACGTTCCTTTTGTTCATCGAGTCGTTCTTTGAACATTTCCATTAGTTTGTCCCAGCCCAAGCGCTCGATTTCGGCTTTTTGTTCTGGGGTTAGTCTCTTTTCAAATTCTTTGACCAACCAATCAAGCGGTACTTTTTTGCTGGGGACTTTGGTTTCTAAGCTTCGGTAGTAACTACCGAATGCGCGATCGAACTTGTCAAACAACGATTCGTCTTTGACAAGCGTGGTGCGCGCCAGAAAATAGAAATCCTCGAGCGATGGATTCATCAGCGGCTGACTCAATGCCTCAAGTAGCGTCAGATATTCTTTGACGCTAACCGGTAATTGTTGCGCTCGGAGATGGTAGAAAAAATCAACCAGCATAACGATCCTGTAAGTAGAGCAGGTGTGCCTTGATTTCAGGCCATTCGCCCGCGGTCACGCTATACATCACGGTGTCGCGTATGGTGCCGTCGCGTCGTCGGGCATGGCCTCTAAGCACGCCATCACGTTTGGCACCGAGCCGCTCGATGGCGCGTTGTGAGGCAAAATTGAAATTGTCAGTGCGCCAGCCAACCACATTTGCTTTAAGCGTATCAAATGCATGGGAAAGAAGCAGTAGCTTACAACTGGCATTGACCAAGCTGCGTTGCCAAGAAGCGGCATACCACGTGTAACCAATTTCTAAACGTGCAACGTTATCGATGATGTCATGGTAGCGCGTACAACCAACGATGCGATTGCTGTCTAGGTGGCGCACAACGAAAGGCAGCATGTGGCCTTCAGCTTGTCCTTGCAGTGCTGTTTCAACGTATGCCGCCGTTTGTTCAGGCTCTGGTACGGAAGTCACACGCAGTTTCCATAGCTCACCGTCTTGCGCGGCGGCCTGCAGGGCCGATACGTGCTCTTTGCCTAGTGGTTCCAACTGAACCTTACCCAAGGTCAGTACACAAGGCTCTAAGGGTATGGCAAATGGTATGGCAAATTCTGTCATGACGATCGGCGTGTCGTGTTACGGGTCACATTAGCCAATCGTTCGAGCAACTGAACGTCTTGTTCGTTTTTAAGGAGTGCGCCGGCCAGAATAGGCACAGAAGTTGCGTTGTGAGCATCAATTTCAGCCGCATCAATGTCCTCAGCAATCAACAAGCGCAACCAATCCAAAAACTCCGATGTCGATGGCTTTTTCTTAAGGCCAGGTGCTTCGCGTAAGCTGAAAAAAGCATCTAAAGAGGCGCGCAGCACGTCCGCGTGTAAATGAGGGAAATGTACCGAAACGATGGACTTCAACGTGTCGCGGTCAGGAAAGCGGATGTAATGAAAGAAACAGCGGCGTAAAAAAGCATCTGGCAGGTCTTTTTCATTGTTGGACGTAATGATGACCAGGGGCCTGTGCTTGGCACGGATGGTCTCATTTGTCTCATACACATGGAATGCCATTTGGTCGAGTTCTCGCAACAAGTCGTTGGGAAACTCAATGTCTGCTTTATCGATTTCATCGATTAGCACGACCGTGGGGGTCTCGGAAGTAAAAGCCTGCCACAGGACGCCTTTGATGATGTAGTGGCGGATGTCTTTGACTTTCTCATCGCCAAGCTGCGAATCCCTTAAGCGCGACACCGCATCATACTCATACAAGCCTTGATGGGCTTTGGTGGTCGATTTGATATGCCACTGCAAGAGGTTACGCCCTAAAGCGGTGGCCACTTCTTCAGCGAGCATGGTTTTACCCGTACCTGGCTCACCTTTAATTAATAAAGGGCGCTCGAGCGTTAAGGCGGCATTGACCGCAAGCTTGAGGTCGTCGGTGGCCACATATCGTTCGGTGCCATCGAATCGGTTGTTTGAAGGGGTGGTGTCAGCGGTTGACGCCAAATCCGAAGTCATAAGGGTTTTCCTACATCAAAATGAGTGAGCGTACCAATACATAGATCAATTATCGTACAATCCGTCTGGTTTACCGGCAGTTGCACTGTTAGATCAACCCCCCAGCGGATTGTTAACTGAAGAGCCTTACCATGACGTCTTTTTTACACGATATACCCTGTCTGTTTCGCCGTACGGCTCAAGTTGCCGTAATGAGTGCCGCCCTTGGCGCCTCGGGTGCTGTCCTGGCCAACGAGCCGATCAAAGGCGATATTGAATCAGGCAGCCAGCAAAACTCCATGTGCATCGGCTGTCATGGCATTCCCGGTTACAAGGCCAGCTTTCCCGAGGTTTATTCGGTGCCGATGATCGCCGGTCAAAATGAAAAGTACCTCATTGTTGCACTGCGCGCATACGCCACCGGCGAGCGTAGCCACCCAACGATGAACGCCATTTCAGCGAGCCTATCCGAGCAGGATATGGCTGATTTGGCTGCCTACTACGCCAACTTGAAGTGAGCGCGACTTTTATGAAACTCATAGCAACAACGTTTTTTGTGATGGCGACTGCGGCTATCGTACCTGTGGCTCATGCGGCTGATTTGCAAGCCGGCAAAGCAACGTGGGAACGGCTTAACTGCGCCTCTTGTCATGGCGCTGAAGCGGCCAAAGCCACTGACCCTTCATACCCGATCTTAGCGGGTCAAAAAGCGGACTATTTGGAACACGCGTTAGTCGCTTACCAGCGTGGCGCAAGAGGTTTGCCTGCTTCAGCTAATGTGCGCAACAACGCCATCATGGCTGCGTTTGCCACTCAGTTGAATAAACAAGAAATTCAAAACGTTTCCGCTTGGTTGGCAACTTTGCCATCGCCTTTAGCGGTACGAAAGTAATTGACAGTTCGCGTCGGGTGGCGGTCGTCAGCTAGCCTCAGTGGCCAGTTTTGACTGACCGCCGCTCGATGAGCTCAAGATAGGTCTCGTTGTTAAGCGGCTGCCCAAGTCGTTGAGACTCCCAAACCACCTCTCCCAAACACTCCATGATTTCATGCACAGCGTCATGTTCGGTCGAGCGTGACGCCAGCTTTTGATAGGCGTCGCGAATACCGGGGGGCTGATCAATAGAGACTTGCTCGGCGATGGCTAGGTGCATTGAAAGATGCAAAAAGGGGTTGGTGCGCCCTTCCTGCACACTGAAATCATGATTCAGTAAATCGGGGTCTTGCAGGTCGCTGTGATATTCCGGGTGCCACTCAATTAGGTCAGCGGCCATGGTTTCTAGCGGGGTAGCCACCTCCCCTGAAACCCGCTTCTGCCAAGCGTTAGCGAAGAATTCTCGGACTTGATCTCGGGTTGGGTCAAACATCTTGAAACCTTAACTTGTAATGCGGGATAAAATAACCGGTTGGATCAACCACTTTACCGGAGCTTCTATGACTTTTCAGCATATCAAAGTGCCCACAACAGGCCAAAAAATTACCGTCAATGATGATTTTTCACTGAACGTGCCTGATGAGCCAATCATTCCTTACATTGAAGGCGACGGCACTGGTATGGACATTACCCCAGTAATGCTTAAAGTGGTTGATGCGGCTGTGCAAAAGGCCTACGCCGGAAAGCGCAAAATTCACTGGATGGAAGTGTATGCCGGTGAAAAGTCCACCAAAGTGTACGGTCCAGACGTTTGGCTGCCAGAGGAAACCCTTGAGGTGGTACGTGACTACGTGGTTTCAATCAAAGGGCCATTGACCACACCCGTCGGTGGCGGCATCCGTTCATTGAACGTGGCTTTACGTCAGCAACTCGATTTGTATGTCTGTTTGCGCCCAGTGCGCTACTTCTCGGGTGTGCCATCCCCGTTGCGCGAACCAGAGAAAACCAACATGGTGATCTTCCGTGAAAACTCAGAAGACATTTATGCTGGCATCGAGTTCGAGGCTGAATCAGAACAAGCCAAAGCGTTGATTGACTTCTTGCAAAACAAACTTGGCGTAAAGAAAATCCGCTTTCCTGAAACATCAGGCATCGGTGTCAAACCGGTTTCCCGTGAAGGTACCGAGCGTTTGGTACGCAAAGCGATTCAGTACGCCATCGATAACGACCGTGGTTCAGTGACCATCGTGCACAAAGGCAATATCATGAAGTACACCGAGGGTGGCTTCCGTGATTGGGCCTACGACCTTGCCATCAAAGAGTTCGGTGCCGAATTGATCGATGGCGGTCCATGGTGCAAATTCAAGAACCCCAAAACCGGGCGTGAAATCATTGTTAAAGACTCGATTGCTGACGCCTTTTTGCAGCAAATTCTTTTGCGTCCCGCTGAATATGACGTGATTGCGACCTTGAACTTGAACGGTGATTACGTCTCTGACGCTTTGGCTGCACAAGTCGGTGGTATTGGTATTGCCCCAGGCGCCAACCTTTCGGATTCGGTGGCCATGTTTGAAGCCACCCACGGTACGGCTCCTAAGTACGCCGGCAAAGACTATGTCAATCCTGGTTCAGAAATCCTTTCTGCTGAAATGATGCTGCGTCACATGGGTTGGACTGAGGCGGCTGATGTCATCATCTCCAGCATGGAGAAATCCATTCTGTCCAAGAAAGTGACGTATGACTTTGCTCGCTTGCTCGAAGGCGCTACGCAGGTTTCGTGCTCTGGCTTTGGCGACGTGCTGAT
>JAWOGG010000135.1:0-4807 GCA_046497085.1 Orrella sp. | reverse complement strand
GTTCGATATTCCTCACTCGGTATTGCGGGAGGTGGTGCCTAGCGCGCATGTGGGGGGTCACTGCAGTAAGGAGACCCTAGGCGCGGGCATTCCTATTGCCGCACGCACTGGTGATCAACAAGCCGCCACTGTCGGACAAGCTTGCTTTACACCTGGGATGGCTAAAAACACGTACGGCACGGGTTGCTTTCTGTTGATGAACACCGGTGCTGTACCCGCACACAGTCGCCATCGATTACTCACTACAGTGGGGTGGCAATTACCGGAAGATCAACAGAGTAGTGAACTAGAAATAAGTGAACAAGAAATCAAGGAACCGCAGCACCGCAATCACAAGGGACTCACCTACTGCCTCGAGGGTTCGGTGTTTATGGGCGGCGCCACAGTGCAGTGGCTGCGCGATGGGCTTGAACTGATCGAAACCGCCGCAGACATCGAAGCCTTGGCCTCTAGCGTACCTGACACGGGCGATGTCTTTTTAGTGCCTGCCCTCACAGGGCTTGGCGCCCCCATATGGGACGGCGACGCTCGGGGGCTGCTCGTGGGCATGACCCGCGGCACGACCAAAGCGCATATCGCGCGTGCCGCGCTACAAGGCATTGCCTTACAAGTGGCGGACGTTCTGACTGCCATGCAAGCCGATGCGGAAACTGCCCTGACCCAACTGCGCGTGGATGGTGGCGCAAGCGCAAACAACCTCTTGATGCAGATGCAGGCCGATCTTTTGGGAATTGAAGTAGTACGCCCAAAAATAACCGAGACCACGGCCTTGGGTGCGGCCTACTTGGCGGGTTTGACCATGGGCGTTTGGCCAGATCATGAGGCCTTGAGACAACATTGGACAGTGGATCGGGTGTTTGAGCCACTCTGGTCAAGTGACCAACGACTAGCCTTACTCGATCGCTGGAAGCAAGCCGTTGAGCGCTCCAGAGGCTGGATACAAACACCGGACAGATTGAATTGAATAATCCCAACCCTCCCCTTGCCACAGACCGAGCCGCTTTAGTGGCTCAAACTCAAAATCACGGTCCCTATGATCTGGCCATCATCGGTGGCGGGGCTACCGGCGTTGGCATTGCGCTGGATGCAGCCGCGCGAGGGTTTAGCGTTTTACTGGCAGAAAGCGAAGATTTTGCCAAAGGCACGTCATCGCGCTCGACCAAACTGGTTCATGGTGGCGTACGCTATTTGGCGCAGGGCGATGTACCATTGGTTCGAGAAGCATTGCACGAACGAGCAGCCATCTTGCACAACGCGCCACACTTGGCGCAACCACTGGCCTTCTTAATGCCGTGCTACAAGCGCTGGCAAATTCCGTTTTATTGGACCGGACTCAAGCTCTACGACGCCTTAGCCGGTAAACAAGGTCTGGGGCCCACGCAAGTGCTAAGCGCCTCACAAACCCAAGTCGATCTACCCAACGTACTGCGCTCAGGACTCGTGGGTTCGGTGAAGTATTGGGATGGTCAGTTTGATGACGCCCGACTGGCTCTGGCCATCGCGCGCACCGCCGCAGCCCGTGGCGCTCACCTCATTAACCATTGTCGTGTCAGTGAAGTCATCCACCAAGACGGCAAAGCAAGTGGCTTGGTTTTAAAGGACATGGAAACCGAACATGTGTGGTCAATCAAAGCAGGCTGCGTCATCAACGCAACCGGCGTGTGGGTTGACGACTTACGCGCACGCGATGACGCCAGCGCCCACCGACAAACCGAGGCCATGGTCGCACCGAGTCAAGGTGTTCACGTGGTGGTTGATCGGGAATTTATGCCTGGTGAGCACGCCCTCATCATCCCAAAGACCAGCGATGGTCGGGTTTTGTTTGCCGTGCCTTGGTTGGGCAAAGTGATCTTGGGCACCACCGACACTGCGCGTCCTCATGCTGATCTTGAACCTCGCCCACTGAAAGAAGAGCTTGACTTTATATTGCGGGAATCTAGCGCTCACCTGCAACGCGCACCCGGCCATCAAGACATACGTAGCCTATGGGTGGGGTTGCGCCCCTTGGTCAAACCGGCCAGCAGCCATCACCAAAGTAAGGCCACCAAGCGCCTTAGCCGTGAACACACCATCGTGACCAGTGCCAGTGGCATGGTCACAGTCACCGGCGGTAAGTGGACCACCTATCGTGTCATGGCACATGACACCCTGATGCACTGCTTTAACGAAGCACTGCTCACCCAGCGCGGTCTCGATCAAACCGCCGACTTGCCTTTGGTTGGCGCGCAGACTCAGGGGCCCACCACCCACAAAATCAGCGAGTCGCCGGGATTAGCCCAATACGGCGACGAACAACCCCATGTGCAAGGGCTACCGGGTAACAGACAAATGTTAGCGCCCAATTTGAGTGAAGCCATGATTCGGTTTGCAGTGCGTTTTGAATACGCGCGTACCGTAGAAGACGTGTTGGCCAGACGTCATCGGCTGCTGTTCTTAGATGCCGCGAGCGCAGAAAAGCTCGCGCCTAGAGTGGGCGAGATCATAAAGTCTGAGATCGGCCAAGATCACGACCCTCAGGTTCAAGCGTTTGAAGCGCTCGCGACACTGTACCGGACGCTACCGACGTAATTTAGGCCCGGGGGGTCTTTGCAGTTGGAACCTTGGCAGTTGAAGCTCAGCTTACTGAGCCGGACTCAATTGATCCAATCCGCCCATGTAAGGACGCAACACCTCCGGCACCGTGACAGACCCATCGGCCTGTTGGTAGTTTTCTAGGATGGCCACCAAAGCACGACCCACCGCTAAGCCAGAGCCGTTTAAGGTATGCACGTGTTCAGGCTTACCGCCTTCGGGACGAAAACGTGCGTGCATGCGGCGCGCTTGGAAGGCCTCGCAATTGGAAATCGACGAGATTTCTCGCCAAGTGTTTTGTGCGGGGATCCAGACCTCAAGGTCATAAGTCTTGGTGGCGCCAAACCCCATGTCACCGGTACACAGCAACATCACACGATAAGGCAAACCGAGCTTCTCGAGAACGGCGCAGGCGTGAGCGAGCATTTCATCTAACGCCTCATAAGACTTTTCTGGGTGAGTGATCTGAACCATTTCGACTTTGTCGAATTGATGCTGGCGAATCAGCCCACGCACGTCGCGCCCGCCGCTGCCAGCTTCTGAGCGAAAGCAAGGTGTGTGTGCGGTCAAACGCATGGGCAACTCTGCCGGACTGACGATGCTGTCACGCACCAAACTAGTGAGCGTGATTTCAGAGGTTGAAATCAGAAATTGCTCTTCTGAGCCATCATCGGCTTCGCCACCGCGTCCCACAGAAAACATGTCGTCGCGGAATTTGGGTAACTGACCTGTTCCTAAAAGCGTAGAGGCGTTAACGATGTAAGGGGTGTAACACTCGGTGTAGCCGTGTTCCGCGGTTTGCAGGTCCAACATAAACTGGGCCAAGGCGCGATGCAGTCGCGCCATCGGGCCTTTTAAAAAACTAAAACGAGATCCTGATAACTTGCTGGCAGTCTCAAAGTCCAGACCCAACGGCTCGCCCACGGTGACGTGATCTTGAGCCTCAAAAGCAAATGGGGCAGGATTGCCATCAGCGTCGGCTTGCGGAACCCACCGACTGAGCTCAACGTTGCCGTCGCTGTCTTGTCCAAGCGGCACCGATGGGTGTGGCAAGTTAGGCGTCGACATCAAGATCGCACTCAAGCGCGCTTGGATGTCTTGCAGCTTGTCTTCTAACGCCTTGAGTTTGGCCGGGATCGCTTGGGATTGCGCCATCACCTCGCTGGCGTCTTCTCCTTTGCCTTTAAGCGCACCGATTTGCTTAGCCAGCGTGTTGCGTTGCGCTTGCAACTGTTCAGTCTCGGTTTGTATCGCCTTTCGCTCGGCATCGAGCGCCTCAAAGGTGGAACGCTCAAACGACGCCCCACGGGTCGCCAAACGTTGCACCACGGTATCTAGGTCTTTTCTGAGGAGGACGGGATCAAGCATGATTCTGGGTCACTAGCAAGTCAATCAAGACCGCATTGTAGCCGTCAGACTGTCCGACGCTAAGGGACAATCGCCCAGCGGATCAGTAGGCTGATCAAATAAAGTCCCAAAGCACTCGCAGCCCATAGACCAACAAACCAAGCAAGCCTTCGCCAACCCGACGTGGGCTTGTGCGCAGGTTTGTCCGCTGGCGTCGTCTTTTCTGATGGCTTAGGAGTGATAGCCACCAGAGGCACCCACCTTACCGCGGAACACCCAGTAGGCGTAGCCCGTGTAGGCCAAGATGATAGGGATCAAAAACACCGTTCCGACCAACAGAAAATGTAGCGACTCATCGGGTGCGGCTGCATCCCACAAAGTGACTGACGATGGCACCATATACGGAAAGAAACTGATCAGCAGACCGATGTAAGACAGAATGAAGATACCAACGGTTGAAAGATAAGCCTGTTTGCCCTCGCCCTTTCTCAGCCCATTAAAAAGCGACCAAGCACACGCCAACACCAGTAAAGGCACGGGAATAACGTAAGCCAAGTCCGGCCATGAAAACCATTTGTCAGCAAAGTGCTCGTGTAAGAAAGGGGTCCATATGCTCACCGCTAGGATCAACAAAAGCGTACCGAAGGCACTCAAGCGAGCATAATGCAGGGCCTTTTTGTGCACCTCTCCTTCGGCTTTGAGCACCAGCCAAGTCGATCCTAATAACGCGTAACCGACTACCAAGGCCACGCCGGTTAAAAATGAGAAAGGCGATAGCCATGCTGACCAGTCTCCGGCAAAGGCACGCCCGTCCACAGGAATACCCTGCACCAAACCACCTAGGATCATCCCTTGAGAAAACGTGGCAATTAAAGATCCACCGGCGAAC
>JAWOGG010000033.1:0-5794 GCA_046497085.1 Orrella sp. | reverse complement strand
CCGTTAGTCGCGCCATGGAGTCAGCAGCGGGTGGACCTGAACGAACCTGGGGGCGCTGGATCGGCAGCACCCTGCAAGCGGGTGCTGCCATGTTGGTACTCTTGTTTGGCCTATTGCTCTTTTCAGCGGCGTGGCAATACAGCGTGTGAGCCGCTTAGGTTGTGGTTGTGGTTTGGGCTGCCGTTTGGGTTTATAGAACCTAAGGTTCGATAGCCTGTAAAAATGTGTTGACGTTAGTCTCGAACATTTTTAGATAAGTGTCAGCTTGAGTACCCGGCGCAGACAGCGCATCTGAGTACAGTGCGCCACCAATGCGCACACCCGTTTCCTCTGAGATTCGTTGCATCAGGCGAGGATCTGACATGTTCTCTACGAACAAAGCGCGGACGTCGTCGTGGCGAATCTCACGGATTATCGTCGCCATGTCTCCGGCCGACACTTCCCTGTCAGTGCTCCAACCTTGAGCAGCAAAAAATTCGATGCCGTAGGCATGACCAAAGTAGCCGAAAGCATCGTGCGAGGTAATCACACGTTTAAATGGTGGTGCGAGCCGACCCAGACGGTCGCGCGTGATTTGATCCAGTATCCCCATCTGTTCGATGTACTGTTGCGCGCGCGTCTGAATTTGCTCACGGTGTGCGGGCATGGCGGCAATCAAGGCGTCACGGATGTTGGCTGCATAAATTTGGCCGTTGCGTAAATCTTGCCAGGCGTGCGGGTCGACATCGCCGTGGTCATGTTCTTTGGCCGAGTGATGATCGCGAGTGCTGTCATGTTTGTCTTCTTCGTGTCCGTGCCCATGATCGTGATGGTCATCCTCTTTTTCTTTATGGCTTTCGTGCTCATCAGCAAACCCAAGTGGCTTGACACCATTTGAGGCCACGACGAGCTCCCCAGAAAACCCCGAGGATTTGATCAAACGATCGATCCAACCTTCAAACCCTAGGCCGTTGATGACGACCACTTTGGCATTTGAAAGGGCGCGTGCATCAGTCGGACTGGGGTTAAAGACGTGAGCATCTGAGTCTGGCCCGACCAGTGACGTCACGGACACCAGTGGACCGCCGATCTCCTCGGCCATGTTGGCGAGAATAGAGAAACTGGCCACCACTGGGATGGGGTCGGGTTGTGTCTGAGTCTGGGGTGTGGCTTGTTGGGAAGATACTTCAGCGCGTGTGATTGGCGCAGCCAACATCATGGTGGAGAGTGTCAGGAGGGAAAGCAATTGGTAAAAAGATTGACGCATGGTGTATCTCCTAGGATTCTCGATGTCGGGTCGAACGGATGGTGTGGATCATTAGGCTGTCATGTGTGCCGACAAAGAGCGACACCAAATAAATGACGCCAGCGGTCAGAACAATGGCAGGACCAGAAGGCAGACTTGCGTGATAAGACAGCAGCAGGCCAGAAGCGCCGCTTAAGATGGCGAAGCTGCTTGCGAGCAAACACGTTTTTGGGATGTCACGCGACCAAAATTTGGCGGCGATGGCGGGCAACATCAGTAGACCGACTGCCATCAAAGTGCCTAAGGTTTGAAAACATGCGACAAAAGTGAGCACCACCGTCAACATAAAGAGCTGGTTGGCCAGTCTCCCCGAGCGTCCGTATTGGGCAAGGAACAAGGGGTCGAAACTACTGCCTAAAAGCACCCGCCAAATCAAGGCCAACAACACCAAAGTGACGGTCGCCGCACCCGCGATAAGTATCAGTGCGGTTTCATCCACCGCCAAAATGCTGCCAAAGAGCAAATGCATGAGATCCACGTTGCTGCCATGCATAGAGACCAGAGTCACCCCAATAGCCAAGGCCATCAGGTAGAAGGCGGCCAAGCTGGCATCTTCGCGCTGTGAGGTGACGTTTGAGACGCCGCTGGCCAGTAGCGCGACCAAAAGAGCCGTGATGAAAGCCCCAAGGCCAAGCACGGGTAAAGACATGCCAGCGATCATGTAGCCAACAGCGGCGCCTGGTAAGACAGCGTGAGAGATGGCGTCACCAGCCAAGCTCATGCGTCGCATGACGAGCAGCACACCAACGGGACCACTGATGAGGCCTAGCGCCAGTGAAGCCACTAGCGCGCGCTGCATAAAGGCAAACTCCGCAAAAGGTGCCCAAAAGAAATCAACCATGGCGGTGAACCTCCACCCGGGCTTTGACGTCCGCCGCCTCGAGCGTGCCCGGTACGTGGCACCACGAGGCGGTGTCATGCCAAACCAGTGAATTAGCCTGCGCACGGGCAAGATTCGCCGCTGTAAGCACCGTCTCGGTTTTGTCCCAAGCGATCAGCTCGCGTGCAATCAAAAGTGTGTCTGGAAAGTGGGCTTTAACCATGTCTAGGTCGTGCAGAACGGCGATAACGGTGCGACCGTCTCTCTGCCAGGCATGGATGATTTTGAGTAAGTCTGCTGTGGTGGTCGCGTCAAGGGCGCTAAAGGGTTCATCTAACAAAATGATGGGGGCGTTTTGAACGATTAAGCGCGCGAACAGCACCCGTTGCAGCTGACCCACTGAGAGCTCATCAATGAGACGGTCTTCGAAGCCTTGCATCCCGACTTGGACAAGCGCCTGTTCTAACCGCTCAAGCACTTTGCCTTTGATGGCACCCCAAGCGCCCACTTCTTGCCAAGCGCCCATGGCGACTACCTCGAGCACTCTTAAGGGGAAGTCATGGTTGATGCCTGACAGCTGCCGTAAAAAGGCGATTTTTTGGTGGTCCATGTCGCCATTGTCTAAAGCAATGGCGCCTTGGTTTATACGTGTCAATCCGGCAATAGCGCCGAGCAAAGTGGACTTACCGGCGCCATTAGGGCCAACGATGGCGGTCAAGGACCCCTTTGTAAATTGGCCGCTGACGTGATGCACCGCAGGATGGCCGTGATACGCAACGGTCACATCGACAAGCGTTAGAGCGGGAGTTGCATTCTCGGTCACAGTCAGTTTGCTCCGAGCGTTAGCCAGACCGCTAGCCAGAGTGGCACCAGTAACCACAGCAAGAACACTAAACGACGTGCCAGGCCCCAAAGCAGTGGGCTCGATTGGCGCAAGGGTTTTGATCGAATCATTTGGGCATTTAAAAAGAGGGCATTAATAAGCATGCAGAGTGGAGAATGGCAACTTACGCGAGCGTTTTGCCGATCAACAGCCACAAGCCAACGGATTTGTCTATAATGATAATTCATTATCAATATTGTGTGTTGGCCGTTTCGACAGGACTTGGTTTTATCGTTCAAAACACCGCCAATGCGACTATGATGCCCCGATGGAAAGATCAACTCGACAACGTCACGCAATACGTGAGGTACTACAAAATGCCGATCGCCCGCTGCTGGCAGCGGAGGTGTTAGATCACGCGCAATTAACGGTTCCCTCGCTGGGAATGGCAACGGTTTACCGTACTTTGAAGGCACTGGTTGCTGAAGAGTCATTGCAAATTGTGGCGCTACCTGGCGAGAACCCGCGATTTGAGTTCCCTCGTGGCCATCATCACCATTTTTGTTGCCAGAGCTGCAAGAAGGTTTTTGATGTGCACGCCTGCCCTGGGGATCTATCCCGAATGGTACCCGCAGGTTTTAGTATTGAGGGTCACGAGCTAACGCTCTACGGAAAATGTGCCGATTGCGATTAAATATCGCTATCTTCGCTTAACGTCTTTAAAATCCATGTGCCAATACTTGCCATCGCTCTTGAAAAATACGACTTTGGCGCCATATATTTGCCAGTGTAGAAATGTCGGACGTTCAAAAACGTGGCGAGCCGACGCTGTCTTTTTTTGCGTGTCTATTGTCAAAGATTTTGTTTGGTAGAGTCAGCCTTTAATTTGGGATTTACCGACACGCTCCACTGTGCTGTAATCGCCCGTTATCTTTGGTGTGAAATTTATGAATCAAGCCTCTCAACCCATCGCGTTAGAAGACATGGTTCCAGTAACTATCTTGACTGGATTCCTTGGCGCGGGCAAAACCACGCTACTCAAACGCATCTTGACCGAGTATCACGGCAAGCGCATCGCGGTTATTGAAAACGAATTTGGCCCTGAGAGCATCGATAACGATTTGTTGGTCGAAGTGCGTGACGAAGAAATCATTGAACTCTCAAACGGCTGCGTTTGTTGCACCGTTCGCGGCGATTTGATGCGCACTTTGTTGGATTTGCGAGCTCGACGCGAAAAGGGCGAGCTGTCATATGAGCGTGTCATGATCGAGACCACAGGCATGGCCAATCCAGGTCCTGTTTGTCAGACCTTTTTTATGGATGACACAGTGGCCGAGTACTTTCGGTTAGACAGCGTGATCACGGTTGTTGATGCCAAGCACGGCATGAAGACCCTTGACGATCAACCGGAAGCACAGAAGCAAGTGGGTTTTGCGGATCGTATTTTGGTGTCAAAACGCGACCTGGTGACCGAGGCTGAGTATGATGCGCTGTGCCATCGCTTAATGCGTATGAATCCTCGAGTTGAAATTGAGGCTGTGCATTTCGGTGAAGCAGACTTAAGCAAAATCATCGATATCAGCGGTTTTAATCTGAATACGATTCTAGACATCGATCCGGCTTTTCTTGCCGAGGAGCATCCAGACGCGGCCCATGACCATGATCATGATCATGGACACGACCACCACGGACACGATCATGATCACGGACATGGGCATGGACATAACCATGAGCATGCCCATAATGACGAAATCGGTGCTTTTGTCTTTAGATCGGACAAGCCGTTTGATCCAGAACGCCTCGAAGAATTTCTAGGTGGTGTCGTACAGGTATACGGACCCGACTTATTGCGTTATAAGGGCATTCTTTACATGAAAGGGGTCGACCGCCGCATGCTCTTCCAAGGGGTGCATATGTTGATGGGGGCCGAACCGGGAAAGCCTTGGAACCCAAAAGAGAAAAAAACCACCAAAATGGTTTTCATTGGTCGCAAGTTGCCGCAAGAGATCTTCAAGCAAGGTCTTGAGCAGTGTCTTGCAAAATAGTCGTCGTGACGTGTCACGATCAATGACTTAAAACGGAGTAAGTGCATGGCAACGAAGGCAGCACCTAAAAAAACCAAGCCCGTGAAAGCGGCAGATAAGAAAGCCCTTTTGACCGAGGCAGAACTGCTCAAAATGCCAGAGGCTGAGTACATGAACGCCTCCCAATTGGCGTTTTTCAAGGATCGACTGCGTCAGCTTGAGGACGATATCCTCACCAATGCTGGTGCGACGACAGAGCATTTGCGTGAAACGCAATTCGTACCTGATCCGGCTGACCGTGCCACAATCGAAGAAGAGCATGCTTTGGAATTGCGTACGCGAGATCGCGAACGTAAGCTACTTAAAAAAGTCCAACAGTCATTGGCTCGTATTGATTCAGGTGATTATGGTTGGTGTGAAGAGACCGGCGAACCCATTGGGATTCCCCGACTACTGGCCCGACCAACAGCAACTTTGTCGCTTGAAGCGCAAGAGCGCCGCGAGATGCGACAAAAAATGTTTGGGGACTAGGCTTTCTAGCCCATTTTTGAACATCCTCACGTGGCGAGCCGCGTCGACACGTGGGTATTTTTGCAGGTGATATATGGAACAGTTTCACGCGACCACCATTGTGTGCGTGCGACGCGGCAACCGCGTCGCCATGGGCGGCGATGGTCAGGTCACTCTTGGCAACATTGTGATCAAGGGTACAGCTCGCAAGATCAGGCGGCTGTATCACGACAAAGTGTTAGCGGGCTTTGCGGGGGCGACTGCCGATGCCTTTACGCTCCAAGAGCGATTTGAAGGCAAATTGGAAAAGCATCAAGGACACCTCATGAGAG
>JAWOGG010000044.1:0-9668 GCA_046497085.1 Orrella sp. | reverse complement strand
CTCCCTCTTCTGGGCCTGATACTTGTCTATAAACTCAGAAGAATTACAGGCCTTGCGTTTAAGCTGTTGAATTACTTGTTCTTCTGTTTCTATTGCCTCCCGAACCCTCTTTAGCTCACTTTCTAAGTGCTCTTTTGCTGTTAAAATATTCATTTCTTCGCCTCCATCTATCACCCCGTTGGAATTCCCATGTTGGTGCAATATTCGACCAGACCTGGGATGACAATCGGTTTTAACGGTTTGGCAGGCAATATTGGCGTGGCAGTGGCGGCATTATTTACCGGGTTTTTAGTGAGTTGGTTCGGTTGGCGTGCGGCATTTGCCATTCCAGCGATCCTGTCGTTTGTATGTGGGATATTGTTCTTTCTGTGGTGTCCTAATGAAACCGAGCCCCCAGCCAAACGAACCGTAAAAGCCAAAGTGCAGTTGCCCAAGCGTATGTTAGCCAGGGCGTTACTGGTCATGACAATGGCTGCAGTCTCTGGCAACCTTCTCTATAACTTCACCACCAACGGCAACGGTCAACTGATGGTTGAACGTTTCCAAGGGATAATCGATGACCCCGCTTTGCTTGGATCGTTATTGGCTTTGATCTACGGCATCGCTGCGCTTGCGCAGGTTGTGGTGGGTCGCCTACTTGATCGATTTGACATCAAGCCTCTCTTTATGTCGGTTGTCATGATTCAAATCCCACTTTTGGTGTTAGTGTCGATGAGTCAGGGTTGGTTGTTGTACGCCAGCCTCCTGATAACGATGATGTTTGTATTTGGGGCTATCCCTTTTATCGATGTCATGATTGTGCGATATGTCGACGATAGAATCCGTTCTCGGGTTGCTGGTATGCGATTTACGGTTTCTTTAGGCTTGAGTTCACTGGCGGTGTGGGCACTGGGACCTTTTGTGAAATCGGCCGGATTTGAGACGTTGTTTCTTTTCATGGCAGTGATAGCCTTGTGCACTGTTGGAACCGTGGCGTTGTTGCCAAGCGAAAAGCGCGTGGCAGCCATGTCAATCAAAGAGGAGTCACTCACATGACGACGCAAGACGAAAAGAAAGCTGCTGTATTGGAAGGTGAAACACTGGCTCAGGCTTGTTTGTCGCTAAATTCGCGTTGGCAAGTCCAGCCAGCTGGCGTTGATCAATTGTCGGCCATTTATGCCGACATGACATTCAAGGATTTTGTGCAGGCGTTTGGGTTCATTACCCAATTGGCCATCTTGGCAGAAAAGGCAGGCCACCATCCCGAGTGGTCCAACGTGTACAACCGTGTTCACGTGTTACTGACAACCCATGATGCAGGCGGGCTGACACAAAAAGACATCAGTCTAGCGACACAGATTGATGCGGTTTTGGCTGCCGGATAAGACTGAGTTTAAGTTTGGCTCTGAGGTCTAAGACGCATTAAATCACTAGGCCCAACGCAATAGCCAGCGGCTTGAAAGGGCGCCAGTCAGTGCTGTCATCAGAATGCCTGCCGTGTACCAGACCGCGACAAAAGCGAGGGAATCCTCCGGGCATGCCAGCGCGTATGCGGCAGCCCCAAGTGCACCAGCTAATAAACCGCAAGCAAAGCCTGCTTGTCGCAGGTGGGTGGGAGCAAACTCGCGCACCGTTTTTTGCAAAGCGATGAGCGTCGGTAGTGATACGAGCAATACAATCCATGGACACACAAGCCATGTCTGTCCAAAAAGCGCATTGAAGCGGTCATTGGCTGGCGTTTGTATCAAAGTCCAAGCACCTAGTCCCAACATCCCCAATAGGATCAGCCAGAGTAGGGTGACAGGTGTTGCTAGGCGAGCCAGGGGCTTAGCTAGTCCGGTGGTTAGCCAAACGGCTGCCGCGACTAGCAGAAGGGTGTAAGCCAGTTTGATCCACGGGCTAGCAGTGGTAAACATCTCGGCGGGCAAGGGGCCAATAAGCACCATAACAATAGCCAAACTGATTAAAAGACCCAGTGAAGCGGTCATCAGTAGGCGGCCAGAGAGAGCGGGTGCAGGCTCTGTGCTTGCGCCTTGGGCGAGAAACTCAATCAATCGATCGGTTTTCATGATGACGTTTTTTTGACCATATTAGCGAGTTGTTTGATTCCACGATGCACTTGAACCTTAAGGGCTGACTCGGATTGCCCGGTTTGCTGCGCGGCTTCAGTTGCGCTTAAGCCGAGTAATTTGATGAGTTCGATGGCTTTGCGTTGCTTTGCAGGAAGTTGCGCTAGCAGTGTTTGCACGTCAGCGATATTAGAAGCGTTTGATCCCAGTGCGGGTTCGTTGATCGCTTGGTTGACAGCGGAATCATCGAATTCGTCATGCAAGCGATCGCGCCTTTCGTGGCGACGCCAAAAGTCGATTAGTTTGTATTTGGCAATCGCAATGATCCACGCGCTCACCGGAAAATTTGAGTCGTAGGTATGACGACGTGTGTGAACAGCCATTAATGTTTCTTGCACCATGTCCTCGATATCTTCTGGCGTATTGTTCATGCGACGTTTAAAAAACGATCGCAAACGTTGGGCAATGAGTTGTAACGCCTTTGCATAGGCTTTTTCATCGCCGGCTTGAGCTTGCTGCCAAAGGGGCGCGAGCTCATGCTCCAATGGATGGTCGCTGTACGGCGCGGCAGACTTATTGTTCAATTCGCTCAAAGCAGGATAATAGTTACAAGAGGGTTAAAACGGATTTTTACGAGTGGGGTGGGCAAATGGTAATGATTACGACGCCATCGGGAAAGCTTTGTTTTTATAAAAAAGTGCTGACCGTCCTAATGTGTCTGGGACTGTTAAACACGGCTTTCGCTCAAACAGTACCTACGACAGTACCGCTACCGCCTTTTGCAGAAAGGTTACCTGATTGGCGAGAGGTCATACTTGATGAGAAAGTCGCACCGAACGTCTTTACTGCTAGACAGTGGGATGGTCGTCAAGCCGTTGAAGTGCGCTCTAGTCGCAGTATGTCGTTATTGGCTACCAATGTGAGCGTTGATCTAAAAGAAACACCCTTCCTGTGTTGGTGGTGGCGAGTGGATGGCGCGTTAAAGAACGCCGATATGAAGTCCAAAATGGGAGATGACTTTGCCGCCCGGGTCTACGTCAGTGTGAAGCTAGCAGAGGACCAAATGGGTTTTGGGCGACGATTGCAACTTGGCTTGGCGCGAGCCATTTGGGGTGATGAGGTACCCGATGGGGCGGTCAATTACGTCTGGGATAACTTACATGCCATAGGTCACGAGCAAGCCAACGCTTACACCGATTTGGCTCATATGGTCGTGCTTCAAACCGGTGATTCACTTGCTGGTGATTGGGTTGCGCAAGCTCGCAATGTGGGCAGTGATGTGGTGAGGCTCTTCGGGCCTGGCACGCAAGTGGTACAAGTGGCAGTGACAACGGATACTGACAACACGGGCGAGCAAATGCGCGCTGGGTTTGCTGACCTTAAGTTCGTTGACAGTCCCGATCGTTGTGGCGCCATGTAACTTTTTTGCTGTTGTGCCGAATTTCTAAGCAAGCAATGCAATTGACCCAATGAAAGGTGCCATACATTGGTGTCGCACTCATTGGCTTTAATCTTATTCAGGAATGGCATGACAGCAAATAAAACAGCGGCTTTTCCTTGGCGACGATGGCTCGCCGTCTTAGTGGCGATCTTGATGATCGCTTGGATTTACCAGACCTATGATCTTGGTGAGTTGCTGTCCTTGGAGCAGCTCAAAAATAACCGCGACGCCTTAATCAATTTTTACGATCAGAACAAACTACTGATGGCGCTGGCGTTTTTTGCGGTGTATGTCGCCGCCACCGCCGTCTCAATACCCGGTGCCATCATATTGACGCTAGCCGGTGGAGCCATCTTTGGATTTTGGGTGGGGCTTTTATTGATTTCTTTTGCCTCCTCTTTGGGGGCTTTATTGGCTTTTCTGGTCTCGCGTTACTTGCTTCGAGACGTGGTACAGCGAAAATTCAGAAAATCATTCGAGTCGATCAATGCCGGTATCGAACGCGATGGCGTCTTCTATTTGCTGACGTTACGCCTTGTGCCCATATTTCCTTTTTGGCTAATCAACTTGCTCATGGGGCTCACACAGTTGCGAGCGATTCGGTTTTATACCGTGAGCCAGATCGGCATGCTGCCAGGCACAGCAGTGTTTGTGAACGCAGGGACTCAGTTGGCTCTGATTAATAGCCTAGGTGATATTTTATCGCCAGCCCTAATTGGTAGCCTAGTGCTACTCGGTGTTTTTCCTTTGGTGGCTAAGTTCATGGTGAATGTGATGAAGGCGAAAAAGGTATTCAAAGGATGGTCAAAGCCCTCGACATTTGATCGAAATTTGGTTGTGATTGGTGGTGGTGCGGGCGGGTTGGTCAGTGCCTATATTGCCTCAGCTGTTAAAGCCAAAGTCACGCTGATTGAAACCCACAAAATGGGTGGTGATTGCCTGAATTTTGGGTGTGTGCCAAGTAAAGCGCTGATTCGCTCCGCAAAACTTGCCAAGCAGTTACGCCAAGCGCGCGAGTTTGGATTCGAAGATGTCAGCGGCAAGGTGGACTTTGCTGCGGTGATGCGTCGTATCCATCGGGTCATCGCAGATATCGCGCCACATGATTCGATCGAGCGTTATACAGCTTTGGGTGTTGAAGTGCTTACCGGCTATGCCCAATTGATCAGCCCTTGGGAGGTCGAGGTGACCTTAGCCGACGGCACGATACAACGACTCACGACCCGCCAGATCATCATTGCGGCAGGCGCCAGCCCTTTCGTACCACCCATTCCAGGATTAAAAGAAGCAGGCTACTTGACGAGCGATACCGTCTGGGGACTGACCGAGTTGCCGCAGCGTTTAGTGGTGTTAGGTGGTGGACCAATTGGCACAGAGTTGGCGCAAAGTTTTGCTCGATTGGGTTCTGAGGTTACGCAAGTCGAGATGGCGCCACGCATTATGGGAAGAGAAGATCCCGAGGTGTCGGCCCTGATAACCGATTCACTGGTCGCTGATGGCGTCAATGTGCTGACCGGTCACCAAGCCTTGCGCGTGGAGCAAAGAGACGGACAAAAGCATTTGCTCGTTAAATCAGGAGACGCTGAGCTGGCCATACCATTTGATCAATTACTCTGTGCCGTGGGAAGAGCGCCACGAGTGACAGGCTATGGGCTAGAGGACTTGGGCGTGGCGTTAACCGAGCGACAAAACATTGCAACCAACGGGTTCTTGCAGACCAACTTCCCGAATATTTTTGCTGTTGGCGATGTCGCCGGTCCTTACCAATTCACGCACACGGCTGCCCACCAAGCGTGGTATGCCACGGTAAATGCGCTGTTTGGTCGGTTCAAAAAGTTCAAGGCTGATTATTCCGTCATCCCGTGGACCACGTTTACGGATCCGGAAGTCGCGCGAGTGGGCTTATCGGAGACCGAAGCTCAGGCCTCAGGTGTGGCAGTTGAAGTGACCCGTTACGACATTGACGACCTTGATCGTGCGATTGCAGATGGCACGGCACGTGGGTTTGTGAAGGTTTTGACTGTACCGGGGAAAGACAAAATCTTAGGCGTCACCATCGTCGGTGCTCATGCGGGTGATTTGTTGGCTGAATTCGTGTTGGCTATGCGTCACGGGTTGGGTTTAAACAAGATCCTAGGGACGATACACACCTATCCGACTTTGTCAGAAGCCAATAAATATGCGGCAGGTGAATGGAAGAAAGCCCATGTGCCGCACCGTTTATTAAATTGGGTGGCACGCTACCATGCCTGGGAAAGAAACACTTGAGCCACGTGGTTGGTTTCAACGCATCGGGTCAAAGACTAGGTTGATAAGCGTGTCGCATCAGGTCTTCAAGGCTCACGTATTCGAGTACTTTGCGATGAGTGGCCGCGAGCACAACGGGCGGGGCCATGCCGGCACCAAGCGCTTCACGCCAGCGGGTTGCACACAGGCACCACCGATCACCCGGTTTTAGTCCAGGAAAGCGCCACTCTGGTTTCGGGGTGATGAGGTCATTGCCTCGCTCGGCTGAAAAATTTAGAAAAGCAGCCGTCATCCTTGCACACACGACATGCGTGCCGTGGTCGTTGTCATCGGTGTTGCAGCAGCCATCACGGAAATAACCGGTTAGAGGATCGAATGAGCAAGCTTGGAGTGGCTCGCCCAGTACGTTTAATGCATCAATCATTTGTCAGTCCTTACACACGTTTTTTTCAACTGTTGTCACAGCCAACTTCAAAGATTATCAATATTCGAGATCACATCGCTAGCCCGTTGTTTGATGTTAGCAATATCATCAGGTGCCATTTTGGCGAGTTGGCGATACGCCATGCCAATTCTTGGGTTCTTTGAGAATTTCGCCTCATGGCGCAGATAGAAATCCCAATAGAGCGCATTAAAAGGGCAAGCCGATTCCGTGGTGCGCTCCTTACGGTTGTAGTGACAGCCTTTACAGTAGTCAGACATGCGGTCAATGTAGGCGCCGCTTGAGACGTAGGGTTTGGTTGCCAGTAGGCCGCCGTCTGCGAATTGGCTCATGCCCACTGTGTTGGGCAGTTCGACCCATTCAAAGGCATCAATGTAGACACCTAGGTACCAGTGGTGCACGGCCTTGGGGTCAAGGCCAGCGAGTAAGGCGAAGTTTCCAATCACCATTAACCGCTGGATATGATGCGCATAGGCGTGTTCCAACGATTGACCAATTGAGTGCGACAGGCAGTTCATGCGTGTTTCACCGCTCCAGAACCATTTAGGTAAGGGTCGGTGGTGTTCAAGCGCATTGCCTTCATCGTAGCCTGGCATTTGAGACCAATAGATGCCACGCACGTATTCCCGCCAGCCCATGATTTGACGCACAAAACCCTCCACCGCAGCTAGCGGCGCACGGTTTTCACGCCAAGCGAGCTCGGCTGCATCGATCACTTCACGGGGTGACAGCATCTTGCTGTTTAGAGAGAACGAGATCAAGGAATGAAATAATCGCCAGCTTTTAACGCTCATGGCGTCCTCGAAATCACCAAACGAGGGCAGGATGTGGTCAATAAAGTGCTTTAAGTGACTTAAGGCTTGTGCTCGATTTAGAGGCCAACGAAACGCCTGAGCTTGTGGGTTACCAAACGTTTTGACGCCGTTGGCTTGAATCATGGTCCAAAGCGCGCTGTGATCATGGGTTACCCGCTCATCTTTGGGCGCATCGGGCTTGCCCCGCCACGGTTTGCGATTTTCTGCATCGAAATTCCACTGCCCGCCAACAGGTTGGCCCTCATCCATCAAAATCCCCGTCTGCTGGCGTGTGGTGCGATAGAAGTGCTCCATGAGCCATTGCTTGCGGGCTTTAAACAGATTGGCAACCGTATCCCTATTTGTCATGAAGTGTTCGCTGTCAACGCCTTCGACGGGGATATCCAGTGTCTCGCTTAACTTTTGAAGCGTCTGATCCATGCGCCACTCATCGGGTAGCTGATATTGCAGACGCGTTGCACCAATGTCCTTGGACAGTCTGGCAAGGTTGTCAGCGAAACTTTGTTGATTGGCGGGGTCATCTAAGGTGAAGTAATGGACCGTGTGACCCTGCTGTTTGAGATGGGCTGCAAGGTCACGCATGCCTGCAAAGATGGCGATGACTTTTTGAGCGTGATGCAAAACGTAATCCGTCTCACTGCGGACTTCCATGAGGGTGTAATGAACTGATGCGTCAACGGTTTCAAACCAACTGTGAGTCGGGTTCAGTTGATCGCCTAGGATGAGTCTTAATGTGGTCATGCGGTTGCCCAAAGCTGTTGATAGGTGGCATTAGGATCGTAGTCCCTTGCTTGCTTGGCTGGGTTAAAACGCCTGCCGCCTCTTGGGTCGCTCCCCACGCCGGCTATGTAGGCCCAGTTGCCTTGATTGCTGCTAACGGCATAGTCAATGAGGGCGTGTTCAAACCATGCGGCGCCGGCACGCCAGTCGATCTCAAGGTCATGAATCAGGTAGCTGGCCACGTTTTGGCGCATACGGTTCGATAGATAGCCAGTGGCTGCTAATTCACGCATACCGGCATCAATAAATGGTTGACCTGTTTGACCGGCAATCCAGTGCTGCAGACGGGCGCGCGCTTTTTTATCGGTCAAATTGGGATTGATTGGACGCGGTTGCTTGGCTAGGCCATTGCGATGAAACAAACGGTTGCCAAATCGCCGCATGAGCACCTGAAAATGATCGCGCCATAGCAATTCAAACCAGATCCAATAAGTGTCATCGTTGGCGCCTTGCCGGTTTTCGTGATCAACCAAGGCCGCGTAAATAGCGCGTGGCGATAAAGAACCAACGGCGAGCCAAGGGGAGAACTTGGTCGAATAGTCTGTCCCCATCATGCCATTGCGAGTGCCTTTGTAGTGCTGCGGCAGATCCGATGCAAAGTAACGGTCTAAGTGTGCCAACCCGGTTGGCTCATCACCTTGCCAATCTTGACTCAAGTAAGGAAATGCACTGCGTGAATCGGCCGACACAGCATCTGCGGCAAGTGTGGTCTGGTGCGGTTGCAGGGCAGGTTCTTGCGCGATCTCTAACTTGATTGGCTTAGGCAAATGATCCGGTGTGGGCAATGGCGTGCACGGTACTACATCATTGGATTCAATGGCTTTGCGAAACTCGGTAAACATGAGCGGCGTTTTATCAACCGTGAAGGGCAGGTCTGCCACCTCAAGCAAACCCGCTTGTTCGGTTTGAATCACGGTTAAACCCGCGGTTTGGAGTTCACGCACGGCTTGTTGTTCCTCAGGCGCGGGTAGCGACTCACAAAAGACCGTTTCCAGGCCGTGGCGTTTTGCCAGATCAATCAGCGCTTGAATGGGCGCGCCATCCGTTATTTGATACAAATGGCTCGAGCGTTGCTCCAGCGATTTGGCCAGACCATTGAGGGCTTGGTTTTCGAAGGCTAGTCGATGGGGCCCTTTACGCTCAAACCCCCAAGGCGTCATTTCGGTGCTGTGCTGACCCGCAAACACAACGGGTAGTAGTTGCTCACTCATTTCACAGGCCTGCAATAACGCAGGATTGTCGTGCAATCGTAAGTCTTGTCGGAACCAATAAATGGCTTTCATTTGTTTCCTGTCAGAGAGGTGGGCTTTGCGCGATGGGTGCGTCGGCAGCGATCAGAGCAGTACTTCACTTCATCCCAAACCTTTTCCCACTTCTTGCGCCATGTAAAGGGACGAGAACAATGAACGCAGTTTTTTTCAGGAAGGTTGGTCTTCTTTACACCACGCATTGGGCTAAAAATCCAAGGTCAGTTGATCACGTGTTGCTCGTGAACGGGGCTTGCTTACCGCCGAATCCAAGCGCTTGCGCGAACCATGTTTTTTGACGATGGCGGCTTTACCCGCTTTGACTGAGGGTTGCTGACGTCGTTCAAATAAACGGGTTTTTGCGTACCGGGTGGCCACAATCAAATCGACTGGCGGTGTCGGCAAGTCGTTGGCCGTCAGACCATGGCTTTGTCGAAGCATATCGGGCATTCGCCAAGGTTCGAACAGCCAAGCATCTGGCACCTGGCGCATGGCCGGCATCCAGCGACGAACAAACTGACCGTTGGGGTCATGATCTTGTGCTTGCTTTATTGGGTTGTAGATGCGGGGCACGTTGATGCCTGTCGTCCCTGATTGCATTTGCATCTGGCTCCAATGAATACCTGGCTCGTAGTCAAGGAATTGCGT
>JAWOGG010000197.1:0-7553 GCA_046497085.1 Orrella sp. | reverse complement strand
CCAAGTGGACCGGCAAAATGTATGACGAAAAACTCGGTAAGTGGCAATCTGGTGGAAGTCAGTGAATTGACCGGCGTAGTCGGCATAACGACGTGGCATACCTGCCAAACCCAAAAAGTGCATTGGGAAGAAGGTCACGTTAAATGAAATCATGCTCATCCAGAAGTGCCACTTACCGAGTTTTTCGTCATACATTTTGCCGGTCCACTTGGGAATCCAGTAGTAGGCACCCGCAAACAATGCAAACAGAGAACCCGCCACCAATACGTAGTGGAAGTGCGCCACCACGTAGTAGGTGTCGTGGACCTGGATGTCAATAGGTGCCACGGACAAGATCAGACCCGTGAAGCCGCCAATCGTGAACACAAAGATGAAGCCAATCGCAAACAGCATGGGTGTTTCGAAGGTCATCGAGCCTTTCCACATGGTCGCGACCCAGTTAAATATCTTCACGCCTGTTGGAATGGAGATCAACATCGTGGCATACATGAAGTACAGCTGAGCAGTCACAGGCATGCCGGTCGTGAACATGTGGTGAGCCCAGACAATAAATGACAGGATGGCAATCGATGCGGTCGCATAAACCATGGAGGCGTAGCCAAACAGTGGCTTACGGGCAAACGCCGGCACGATGGCGGAGATGATCCCAAAGGCTGGCAGGATCATGATGTACACCTCAGGGTGCCCAAAGAACCAGAAAATGTGCTGATACAGAACAGGGTCACCACCGGCTGCGGCATTAAAGAAGGCCGTTCCAAAGTGGCGATCAGTCAAGATCATGGTGATTGCCGCAGCAAGCACAGGCATAACAGCAATCAGAAGATACGCCGTGATCAACCATGTCCAGCAAAACAAAGGCATTTTCATCAATGTCATGCCAGGGGCACGCATGTTCAAGATGGTCACAATGATGTTGATTGCACCCATGATGGATGAGGCACCCATGATGTGGATCGCAAAAATCGCCAAGTCCATCCCTGGGCCCATCTGCATAGTCAGTGGGGCGTAGAGCGTCCAACCAGCAGCTGTTGCGCCACCAGGCACAAAGAAAGAGGCCGTCAAGAGAACAGCAGCTACTGGCAACAGCCAGAAGCTAAAGTTGTTCATCCGTGCGAACGCCATGTCTGAGGCGCCAATTTGCAACGGGATCATCCAGTTCGCAAAGCCCACAAATGCGGGCATGATGGCGCCAAACACCATGATCAAACCGTGCATGGTGGTGAATTGGTTGAACAGTTCAGGCTGAAAGAATTGGATGCCTGGAATAAACAGTTCGGTTCTCAGAAGCAGGGCAAGAATGCCGCCTTCTAAAAACATAATGAAAGCAAAGATCAAATACATCGTGCCGATGTCTTTGTGATTGGTCGCAAATAGCCAACGACGCCACCCGTGTGGGGTGTCGTGAGCGTGATCATCATGATGACCGTGTGAGATATCCTCGCCCTTACCTGGGATCTGATCAACAGTAACGCTACTCATGCTTCTCTCCTGACCTGAGTCGGTTTTGAGCACCCGGTGAGCGGGTGTAGTGACATTATCTTAACTAAATTTCAGTGTAAAACGGTAGTGTCTTAAGTGTGGCGCGGCCTTTGGCCACGCCTGAAACCCCTACAACCTTACCGGGCGTCGCGTACTTGCGCTGGAGTCACCACGGGGTCCGTGCCTTCACCAGCATTTCCCCAAGCTTGACGGGCATAGGTGATGACGCCAGCCAGTTCAACATCGTTGAGCTGAGCGAAAGACTGCATGGCAGTGCCTTCTCTACCATTGAGCATGATGTTGATGTGCTCAGCCATTGGCCCCATCACGATTTGACTGCCCTCTAAAGCAGGAAAGGCTGGGGCAAGCCCCTTGCCGTTGGCCTGGTGGCAAGCCACACATTGTGCGCCGTAGACAGATTCGCCGCGGGCCACTAACTCTTCTGCAGACCATTCTTTGTTGGGATCATCAGCCAAGCCGGCCAATTTCGTTTGCTCGGTGTCAGCCCAAGCCACGTAATCCTCTTGCGACACCACCTCTACAACGATCGGCATAAAGGCATGGTCTTTACCGCACAATTCAGCACACTGACCACGATAAGTACCCACTTGCTCTGCCCTGAACCATGTGTTGCGCAAGAAACCGGGGATGGCGTCTTGTTTGACACCCAAATCTGGAACCATCCATGAGTGGATAACGTCAGAGGCCGTGACGACCATGCGAACTTTCTTACCGACGGGCACAACCAAAGGTTGATCAACCTCCATCAGGTAAAACTCGCCTTTTGGCTCAAGGTTATCGATTTGTGCCCTTGGGGTAGATAGGTTTGAAAGGAACTCAACGCCTGCGGCGGGTCCGTCCATGTACTCATACCCCCACTTCCACTGGTAGCCGGTGACCTTGACTGTCATATCAGCGCCGGAAGTGTCCTTCATGGCGACCACTGTACGCGTGGCAGGCAAGGCCATGCCGATCACGATCAGGAAAGGAATCACCGTCCAGGCGATTTCCACACCGACGCTTTCGTGGAAAGTGGCAGGCTTTGCGCCTTTGGATTTACGGTGTGCCCAGATGGAATAGAACATCACGCCAAACACACCGATAAAAATCACCAAGCAGATGATCAACATCATCCAATGCAACCAAGCCACATCGCGAGCGATTTCAGTCACGCCCACGTCTAGGTTTAGTTGGTTGACTCTTGGCCCACCTGGCATATCTTGAAACTGTGCTTGTGCAACGCCGCTTACCAGCAGGGCACAGGCTGACAGGAGATATCCCTTTAACTTCATGATGCTCACCTCAAGACATTGCTTTAGACAACCGATTCTTTGTTGACAGCCGCTCGGGAAAGTCAAGCGCTATTGGATATTTAAATCGGGAACAGTGGTACTTAATCAAGAAACTTGTGAATTATAGCGAAGCTGAGCGCAACTGGTTAAAGCACCGTTACAATTTGAGGACAAATCATACATTGCACCCAATGATCCCCTCTACATCCACCCGCCAGGCTTTGCGTCAACACCTAGCCGAATTGCTTCAAAACACCCAGCAAACGCCGCATCCGGACTCTGTTCCCTTGGTCATTGCAGGGCAATCTTGTGGAGCTGTGTTTCCAGAGGCCGCTGAGGTGTTAAGACGACACATGCCGGACATCATAAACAATGGCGCTTTCGTTTTAGGGTTGGGAACAACTCAGGCGCTATTAAACAAGCAACTGATAAACGAGCAACTGATGTCGGTCGCACGGTGTCTTAATGATCACGGCTGTCTGCCCAAGTGGCGCGGCGAGCTACTCGATATCTGGTCTGATTCTACGTCATTAGGTGCCGTCGAGCGCGGGGCGGTCAGAGCCCTGGGCTTGGCCACTCGGGCTGTGCACCTGCAGGCTTGGTCTGAAGCGGGACACCTTTGGGTGGCTAGGCGAGCTCTAGACAAAGCCACCGACCCAGGCCTGTGGGATACCTTGGTCGGTGGTTTGGTCGGTCATGAGGAAGGTGACGACTTGGCACTCGTTCGAGAGAGCGAAGAGGAAGCGGGACTTTATGAGGCGTCGCTTGCTCATCGCACACCCATGCGGTGCCTGACCCAAATGCGACGCCGTCTTCCGGAAGGGTTTCAGTCTGAAGCGGTTTTGGTTAGCGAATGTGTCTTAGCCCCTGATTGCATTCCCTGCAATCAAGACGGTGAAGTCATGACCATTGAATGCATGCCGCCAGCAGACGTCGCCCAAATGTTGCTTGAGCAAGAATTCACCGTTGAGGCCAGCATTGTGATCGCGCAGGAACTACTAGACCGGTTTGACCAGGCTTGACTGACCCACTTCGAGGGCTCGTAGTCGCTCTTTAGCGACCTTTTCTATGCTCTCACGCAATGTCGAATCATGGGTGATGAGCTGCTTGAAATCTTTGGCTGAAAGCTCCAATAGCTTGGTGTAGCCCAAAGACCGAACTTCAAACTCGGCAGCTTCTGGCTTTAGAAGGTATAACTCACCAAAAAACTCGCCAGAACCCAGTTCAATGTAGGTGGCGTCTGGCAACAAGACAGAAACCGCCCCCGATGCCACAAAATACAGTGAAGGATTGGGTTTGCTCGGCCCCTGAATGAGCTCATCGGGTAGCACGAGTCGACTGCGTAATGACTTCACCACTGGGCCGAGGGTCTGATCCGATAGGGCACTCAACAAGGGCACCCGGTGCACTAAGTCAGCTGAAGCGAGCTCAACATCAAGTGGCGGTTGTTGTTCTAAAAACCGCCAACGCTCTTCGAGTTGTTCAGTGAGTGCGTCATACACGTCACCGGAAATCAATGAGTCAGCCAGCATCTGGCGGTACCTAGTCCTTTCTAAGGTGCGCGCAAGCTTGCCAAGGTAGTTCTCCTCTAACCACTGGGCAAAAGCTGGGTACTGCAACCTCATGGCCTGCATGTTTTCGTCAACTAACTTCATTCGCATCCGTAAGCACGATGTGATGCTGTCAGTGGCTTGATCACCAATCATGGGACGTATCTTCTGATCAGCAAAGGTGATCAGCCGCCGTGTGGCCCAACGAATGCCAACGAGTTCAACAAACCGCTGGCTCAACGTCTGACCAAGCCAGCGCTGCATGCTCACGTATTGGTTGAGCTGCAGCATCAGCCTAAAGACTCTTGGGTAGCTTAATGAGTGACGCAGCGCATGCTCAAAGCCAGCCAAGCCGTTTGATTTGATCTGATCTTCAGTTCTTTCTGACAGGGCCAGCAAACGCTCGGCGGTCTTTGCATCAAAACCTTGTTCTCTCAAGCCAGTAAAGAAGAGCTCAAACTCCCGCTTGGCCACCATAGACAAGCCTAGCTGCACCCGATCGTCATGACTGAATTGGTCAATTTGAGCGTCTGAAATACTGGTGACGCTGGCATCAAAGACATCGTTGATTTTTTGTCGGGTACGTCGGCTGATCTGCTCATCGACGGCGATGCGTTCGGTTTCTTTCTGTAAATCGGTGACGGTGATAACTAGTGCTTGGTTGCGTAGCGCCCGCTCATTGGTCGACAACTTGTTTAAATCAAGTAGCCCAATCAGTGGACGCAGTGTCAAACCATTGATGATGAGTGAACTGATTACAAACCCCGTTGCACCGATGGCAACAAAGGTACTGACATCGTCGGACAATTCGCTGTGTTCAGTGACAGCCAAAGCGAGCGCTAGTGAAAGGGCGCCACGCAAACCTCCCCAGACAATCACGGTCTTGTAGCGCGCATCCACACGCGTGCCTACCGCTGACGTCAAAATCGGCATCAAGCCAAATACGGTCGCCACGCGGGCGAGTAGCGCCAACACCATCATCACGGCGACCAGAATCAAGTGCATCCAAGTGGCGTCTTCTAGCAGCCTAGGAATCATCATGGCGGCAAACAAAAACACCAACGAACTGGCCCAGAAGCCAAACTGACGCCATGATTCTGCCATTGCGTAAAACGTTTTTGGGGTGACCCGGGTGCGACCCACTGACCCAACCACAAGCCCAGCCACAACCGTAGACACCACCCCCGAGACGCCCAAATAGGTTTCGGCGACGATGTAAGCCAAATAAGCCGTCGCCACAGTCAGGGAGATTTCAGCTGTTGGCCATCCGCGCAAAAGCGGCAGCGCCGCACAGGCTAAACGCCCCAAAATAAAGCCGCAGATGGCTCCGCCGCTCAATAAATAAAAGAAAGTCACCAGCAACTGACCATGCTGCCATTCGGCTGAGCCATTGTTCGCCACAATACCCAACATAACTGAATAGAGTGCAATGGCGGCCGCATCGTTAAGTAAGCTCTCGCCCTCAATGATTGTCGTTAATCGTTTGGGCGCCCCCACTTCCTTAAAAATACTGACGACCGCCGCAGGGTCAGTGGTGGCTACGATGGCACCAAGCAGTAGGCAAACGGCCAAGCTGTAGGGAGAAATCAACGACACACCGTACCCAATGAATAGTGTGCAAATAAAAACCGCGACCACCGCCATTAAAAGTATCGGCGCCAGATCGCTCAGCATGCGCCGAACATTCATGGCAAGGGCGGTTTCAAACAGCAAGACAGGAAGAAACACAACCAAAATAGTCTCTGAGGGGATTTCAAACGCTTGCAGCGAGCTTAAGTACTCGGCCAGCCAAGGGGGCGCCCACTGGTGGGTGTGCACCAAGTAGCCGAGCAGGGCACCGACCAGAGACAAGAGGAGTGTGTTTGGAATGCGAAAGATGCCGGCAAGCGGCGATAAAAAGCAGACCAGGACTAAAAGTCCTGATAATCCAAAAACGAGAGTGCTAGCATCCATGTCCGCTATGGTAGCGGCAAACGGCTAGGGGTGACGTCACAGACTCAAACCGGCGAGCAGATTTCCTCTGAATGGACTTCGTCTATTAGGAGATTAAGTTCTTGTCTTTTCTATGCCGGTTGCAGTGCGCCACGCATTTTTTTGAAAGCCGAGACTTCAATTTGTCTGATCCGTTCAGCCGATACACCAAACTCATCGGCGAGCTCGTGCAAGGTGCTACCGCCATCATCTTGGAGCCAACGAGCGGTGACAATTCGACGTGAGCGGTCATCAAGCGTTTCAAGCGCGGTATGCAACCCTTCGCCCTGCAACGCGTCTTGTGACTGGCGCGCCAACACCTGAGTAGGGTCATACTCACCGTTGTCCGAGAGGTAATCGGCTGGGCCGTAGTTTTCTTCTTCGTTGGTTGGTGTCTCAAGCGACAGTTCGCGTCCCGTCATGCGCACTTCCATCTCGCGAACATCTTGTGTGCGCACATCTAAGTCTTTTGCGATTTGATCGACCGTTTCCGAATCCAAACTGCCGCCATCGGGCCGCATACGGCGCAAGTTGAAAAACAATTTGCGCTGCGCCTTCGTGGTGGCAACTTTCACCAAGCGCCAGTTACGGACAATGAACTCATGGATTTCGGCTTTGATCCAGTGCACAGCAAAGGACACCAGTCGTACGCCTCGCTCAGGGTCGAAACGTTTGACCGCCTTCATCAGGCCGACATTACCCTCTTGGATCAAATCGGCATGGGCGATGCCATAGCCTAAGTATTGGCGGGCAACTGACACGACCAAGCGCAAATGAGACAGAATCAAGTCGCGCGCGGCGTCTAAGTCGCCATCATCGCGCAACTTGGTTGCAAGACTTTTTTCTTGCTCAGGCGCAAGCATTGGAATTTGGTTTACTGTCGCAATGTACGACTCTATAGAACCAAGCGCGCCGGGGTTGGCGATGGCCATTGCCAAGTTGGTTGGCGGTATCGTGAGGTTGCGTTCAGTTGTCATAGACGATTGTGCACCTATCAAACGATTAGTAGTGGGCGTAGTAGTTGAGAAATTAATTGGATTATCAGCTGGGTATTTATTAGAAATATTAGTTGCTATATCGAGCCTCTCTAGTCATATTTTAGCACTCACCTAGATAGAGTGCTAACTGAATTTATGACAATCGATCTGAAGCCAAGTTCCCTAGGGCACGTCCTCTAAATTACCTTCCGTGGCGCGCATCCGCAGGTTGCGCGTCACATCAGTACCTCAGTGGGTTTGGGTGCCACGTGGTTGAATGCGAG
>JAWOGG010000057.1:0-7618 GCA_046497085.1 Orrella sp. | reverse complement strand
TTCCCCATGCGGGGTAACCTGCCAAAACGCGAACCTGGATGGGTGGCGCAATGGCAAGAAAAGCGCGTCTATCAGGCCATTCGGCAAGCCAGCGAGGGACGCCCAAAGTTCATATTGCATGACGGGCCGCCCTATGCCAACGGTTCGATTCACATTGGCCATGCGGTCAACAAAATCCTCAAAGACATCATCGTAAAAAGTCGCAATATGGCCGGCTTTGATGCGCATTATGTTCCTGGTTGGGACTGCCACGGCATGCCCATCGAAATTCAAATTGAGAAACAATTTGGTAAATCCTTGCCTGTGGGTGAAGTGCAGTCTAAAGCTCGCGCTTACGCACTCGAGCAAGTCACCAATCAAAAGCTCGAGTTCGAGCGCCTTGGCGTGTTGGGTCAATGGGATGAGCCCTATCTCACCATGGACTACACAACTGAGGCCAACGAGATTCGTGTGCTCGGAAAAATCCTTGAAAAAGGGTACGTGTTCAGAGGCTTAAAGCCGGTGAACTGGTGTTTTGATTGTGGCTCAGCACTGGCCGAGGCTGAGGTTGAATACGCAGATCGCACCGACCCAGCCATCGATGTTGCCTTCCCCTTCGTCGACAAACAAGCCCTGGCCACTGCCTTCGGCGTAGAGGAAGTGGCTGACGGTGCCATCGTCATCTGGACGACCACGCCTTGGACGATACCTTCAAACCAGGCTCTTAATGTAAATCCGGAGCTTGAGTACGCATTGGTTGCTCTTCAGACGCCTCGCGCAACCGGATCGATGCTGATCGTGGCCAAAGATCGCGTAACCGCATGCCTAGAAAACTGGGGCCTTGCTGGCGAAGTCATCGCCGTGACGACCGGACAATCGCTTGATGGCGTTTCATTCCGTCATCCGTTAGCGAGTTCGGATTCCGCTTTTGATCGACTTTCGCCGGTTTACCTTGGTGACTACGTCACCATCGAAACGGGTACGGGTGTGGTGCACTCTTCACCGGCTTACGGCGTAGAGGACTTTCTATCCTGCAAAGCACATGATCTTTCAGACGCTGATATTTTGAATCCCGTGATGGGCGATGGACGTTTTGCCAGCAGCCTTGCTTTATTTGGCGGACTTTCCATTTGGGACGCCAATCCAAAGATTGTACAGACGCTTGAAGAGGCTGGCACGCTGGTTAAAGTGCAAAAGCACAAGCACAGTTATATGCATTGCTGGCGTCACAAGACCCCCATCATTTACCGGGCTACCAGCCAATGGTTTGCCGGCATGGATGTCAAACCCAAGGACGGTCAATCCTCACTCAGAGACTCTGCGCTTAAAGCCATCTCAGAGACACAGTTCTATCCGAGCTGGGGACGTGCACGGCTGCACAACATGATCGCCAACCGACCAGATTGGACCCTTTCGCGCCAGCGACAATGGGGTGTGCCAATGGCCTTTTTTGTTCACAAAGAAACTGGTGCTTTGCATCCTGAAACGCCTAGGTTGCTTGAAGAGGTCGCCAAACGGGTACAGACCCAAGGCATTGAGGCCTGGCAAAGCATCACGCCAGCCGACCTGTTAAGCCCAGAAGACGCCCTGCTCTACGAAAAAAATCGCGACACGCTCGACGTTTGGTTTGATTCTGGTTCAACCCATGCCACGGTCATGGGAGGGCCAGACAATCGCGATAACGGCTCACATGGCGACCGCCTCGCTTGGCCTGCTGATTTATACCTAGAAGGATCTGACCAGCATCGCGGTTGGTTTCATTCATCACTGCTCACGGGTTGCATGCTTTATGGACAGGCTCCCTACAAAGGGCTTCTGACGCATGGATTCGTGGTCGATGGCCAGGGCCGAAAAATGAGTAAGTCGGTCGGCAACGTCATTGCCCCTCAAAAGGTATCTGACTCCCTGGGCGCCGAAATCCTACGTCTATGGGTGGCAGCCACCGATTACGCGGGCGAGCTATCCATCTCTGACGAAATCCTCAAACGTGTCGTTGAAAGCTATCGACGCATCCGCAACACCCTACGATTTTTATTGGCTAATTTGTCAGACTTTGATGAAGTCAAAGACCTTCTAGCACCAGAGTCATTGCTAGAAATTGATCAATACGCGCTGGTGATGACAGCTGAAATGCAAAAAGACGTCTTGGCTCATTTTGAAAAATATGAGTTTCACCCGGCTGTCTCACGCCTACAGACCTTTTGCTCGGAAGATCTGGGTGCTTTTTATCTGGACGTTCTTAAAGATCGTCTCTATACCAGTGCACCCAACAGCCACGCACGAAGAAGCGCACAAACGGCGCTCTTGCATATCTCGCTTTCGCTCGTAAAAATGCTGGCTCCGGTTTTATCGTTCACGGCTGAAGAGGCTTGGCAAGTGATGCGAGAGACCACGTTAGGATCGGTCAACCAAGAATCAGAGCTGACCATCTTTGCACAGTGTTACCACACCATTCCCACCGTCGATCCTAGCGAGCAGCTTTTAAACAAATGGTCGGTGCTGCGCGACATCAGAGCGCAAGTCCTGAGAGAGCTAGAAGTGCTGCGTGCTGATGGCGCTATCGGGTCTTCGCTGCAAGCAGAGGTTGTCTTGACCGCGAGCGGCACCGATCTTGCGGCTCTTGAAAGCTTGGGTGATCAACTGAAGTTCGTTTTGATTGTGTCACAGGCCAGTGTGCAGGCCGGCGACGGTGCGTTAAAAATCGGCGTTTCGGCATCGACCAAGCAAAAGTGCGCCCGCTGTTGGCACTACGCCGAAGATATCGGTCACAACGAAGCACATCCTGACATCTGCGGGCGTTGCGTAAATAATTTAACCGAGGCTGGCAGTGTCTAAATGGGTATGGTTGGTCACGATTATTGTGGCCACGGATCAGATCACCAAGTGGGTGATTGAACAAACATTCAGTTTTGGTGAACGACTGAATGTCTTACCTTTTTTTGATCTGGTTTTGGTTTACAACACCGGCGCTGCCTTCAGTTTTCTGGCCTCGGGCTCGGGCTGGCAGCGCTGGGTGTTAATCGGCATCGCCTTAGCAGCGATTGCGTTCATCATTTGGATGATGCGAAGCGATGGTAAGCGTCCACTATCGACTTTCTCGCTGGCTTTGATCTTAAGCGGTGCTATTGGTAACTTGATCGATCGCATCTGGCACGGTCACGTGATTGATTTTTTATTGTTCTATTGGCAAAACTGGTACTACCCTGCTTTTAACGTCGCAGACATGGCCATATCGATCGGCGCTGTTTTATTGATATACGATGAATTTCGTCGTTGGCGTCAAACCAAGGCTGGCAGACAACCCGGAGAGGGATCATGAGCGAATTGCGCGGCAAACACATCGTATTGGGATTGACCGGTGGTATCGCATGCTACAAGTCTGCTGAGCTACTGCGTCGATTGATGGATTTGGGTGCCACAGTGGACGTGGTGATGACCGAGTCAGCGTCACGCTTTATCACTGCAACCACCTTTCAAGCACTTTCTGGACGCCCCGTTCACACGGACCTGTGGGATGATCGTCAGCACAACAGCATGGCGCACATCAACCTCACTCGAGGAGCTGATTTAATTCTCGTGGCCCCAGCGACAACCAATTTCATGGCAAAAATATCGCATGGTCTAGCTGACGACTTGCTCTCGACACTTTGCTTGGCTCGTCCTATCCCCCTGCTTATTGCGCCGGCCATGAACAAAGAAATGTGGCTAGCAGCCGCCACTCAGCGCAATGCAGAGCAGCTACGCCAAGATGGGGTAACACTGCTCGGGCCCGCTAGCGGTATGCAGGCATGCGGCGAAACGGGTGATGGTCGCATGCTTGAGCCAGCCGAGCTGGTCGACCACGTGGTCAGTTTTCTGCAGCCTAAAACGCTAACTGGATTAAAAGTTCTGATCACCGCAGGACCAACCTGTGAGCCGATCGATCCTGTCAGAATGATCACCAACCGCTCCTCCGGCAAAACCGGCTACGCGCTCGCACTCGCGGCAACTCAAGCCGGTGCGCAAGTCTGTTTGATCTCTGGTCCCACCGGTTTGTCATGCCCCACAGGGGTTGAACGCATTAACGTACAAACAGCCCTAGAAATGCATGATGCAGTCATGAAACGCGCGAGCAGTCATGATATTTTTATCGGTGTTGCAGCAGTTGCCGATTGGCGTGTGACACAACCTTCGACCGAGAAACTTAAGAAAAACGACGGGAGTTCGCCACCTGAGCTGACGTTTGTTCTTAACCCTGACATTCTGAAAGAAGTCGCTGCGCTGCCCAACGCGCCCTGGTGTGTGGGCTTTGCCGCAGAGACCACCTTAGACCCGGAGCAGGCACAGCAAAAGCGACAACGCAAAGGTGTGCCTCTTCTGATTGCCAACTTGGCACAAGAAGTGATGGACCAAGATCACACCACCGTTGAGCTATACAGCGATGAGGGACGTCTTCCTTTAGGTAGCGGGCACAAACTGGCTATTGCGCAAGAAATCATGTCGCAAATCGCCACCCGGTTTCGCCAGCATTAAGCCTGACCACTTTAGCTGCTCATGCTTAAACTATTAATGTCGCTAGCGCGTAGGAATCAACGTCAAGATGCAAGCCTTTTTTGACCAAGTCGGTCTCTTCATCGAGGCGAATCAAGTTTGGGCCGGCCCAGTGGTTTTTTTATTGACACTAGGTGAATCACTGTTGGTGATAGGCATTCTAGTGCCAGCAACCGCTTTGCTATTGTTCACCGGCGGATTAGTGGGCTCGGAGACACTCGCGCCCATACCGATTGTTCTATGGGGTGTGTTTGGTGCCATCGTCGGTGACGCAATCTCTTACTGGCTTGGCCGTTGGGTGGGTCCAAAAATACTGCGTTGGGGCATGGTGAAACGCCAACGCGCCACAGTCGCCCGAGCACGGTTGTTTTTCTACCGATATGGATTCCTATCAATTTTTGTCGGGCGATTTTTAGGGCCAATTCGCAGTACGATTCCAACGGTTGCTGGCGTGATGGGTATGTCGCATTTGCGCTTTCAGTTAGCCAACGTATCATCGGCTATCTTGTGGGTACCCCTCATGCTTGCTCCCGGTTTTCTGGCTGCAAAAAGTGTCGAAGCAGCCAAGCATGCCAGTCAACTCACACTTTACGTTGGCGGCAGCCTTTCAGTTGTGATTGGCATAGGACTGCTATACCTGTTTACCCGCCAAAGAAAAAGCGCACAAGTACGTGCCAATGCCCGCGCTAGCCAAAAGGAAACCTCATGATTTCAATCGATTTGAAAATCCTAGATTCGCGTATCAAAGACCAGCTGCCCACTTACGGTACCCCTGGGTCTGCCGGCTTGGACCTAAGGGCTTGCGTTGAGCAGGCCACAACGATAGATCCGGGGCAAACGATTTTGGTGCCTACTGGAATTTCGATTCACATTAAGGACCCTTCCTACGCAGCCATGATTTTGCCGCGTTCAGGCATGGGTCACAAAAACGGTATCGTCCTAGGCAATTTAGTCGGACTGATCGACTCTGACTATCAAGGCCCACTCATGGTTTCGACGTGGAACCGAGGACAGACGGCCTTTGTACTTGAACCAATGGAGCGGCTCGCTCAACTGATCTTTGTACCCATACACCAGGCCCAGTTCAATGTGGTCGAGTCATTTGATCAGGAAACCGCCCGTGCTGCTGGCGGTTTCGGTAGCACTGGTACAAATTAAAGCCAAAAAAAGCGCCGCAAATAAATGCGGCGCTTTTTTCTTTACACGGGTTAATTCAATTGTCTCTGAAAACCTTTCATCTCAATTGAAACCCGATCAATCACCTACTCATGAACAAGCTCTGACTTGTCTTTCGGCTGTTTGTTGTTGTCACCTTTTTTAACAGCAGCAGTAGAGCCAGATTCGTCGAACTCGAGCAGCACTTTGCCCTCTTCATCGACGTCTAAGGTCACTGATCCACCGCTGACCAACCGACCGAACAACAACTCATCAGCCAAGGCACGACGCAAGAGATCCTGAATCAATCGCTGCATCGGACGCGCGCCCATTAGCGGGTCGAATCCGTTGTCAGCCAGATAGTCACGCAAGCGTTGTGTGAATGCGGTTTCCACACGCTTTTCGTGCAACTGATCTTCTAGCTCCATCAAGAACTTGTCAACCACTCGCAAGATCACCTCTTTCTGCAGCGCACCAAAGTGAACGATGGCATCAAGACGGTTACGGAACTCCGGTGAGAACAACTTCTTAATATCAGCCATCTCGTCGCCGCTTTCACGAGCATTAGAAAACCCGATGGTGGGCTTACTCATTGCTTCGGCGCCCGCATTGGTCGTCATGATGATGATCACATTACGGAAGTCTGCTTTACGGCCATTGTTGTCAGTCAACGTGCCATGATCCATGACTTGCAGCAAGATATTGAAGACATCAGGGTGCGCTTTCTCGATTTCATCAAGCAACAACACGCAATGCGGTTGCTTATTGATGGCTTCTGTCAGTAAACCGCCCTGGTCATAGCCCACGTAGCCCGGAGGCGCACCGATCAGGCGAGAAACGGTATGTCTCTCCATGTACTCGGACATGTCAAAGCGCTGGAGGTCGATACCCAAAGTAAAGGCCAATTGCCTAGTGACCTCGGTTTTACCCACGCCAGTCGGGCCAGAAAAGAGAAACGCCCCAATTGGCTTCTCAGGTCTACCCAAGCCTGACCGTGCCATCTTGATGGCTGCCGACAAGGCCTCAATTGCGGGATCCTGACCAAAAACCACAGTTTTAAGATCACGTTCTAACGTTGCCAAACGGCTACGGTCGTCAGTGGAAACAGTCTGGGGTGGAATGCGAGCAATCTTGCAAATGATCGACTCTATGTCGTGCTTGCCAATGACTTTTTTCTGTTTCGACTTCGGCAACAACTTTTGAGCGGCACCCGCTTCGTCAATCACGTCGATGGCTTTATCGGGCAAGTGACGGTCATTGATGTGGCGCGAAGAGAGTTCGGCAGCTGCCGTTAGGGCTGCGGCCGAATATTTGACGTGGTGGTGCTCTTCGAAACGCTGTTTCAGTCCACGCAGAATTTGCACAGTTTGGTCTACCGTAGGCTCGGCGACGTCTACCTTTTGGAATCGACGCGACAGTGCAGCGTCTTTTTCAAAAATGCCACGATACTCGCTGTAGGTCGTCGCACCTATACAACGCAACTGACCTGATGAGAGCGCTGGTTTCAACAAATTAGACGCATCAAGCGTGCCACCTGAGGCTGACCCAGCACCGATTAAGGTGTGAATTTCGTCGATGAACAAGATCGCATCAGGGTTGGTTTTGAGCTGCTTGAGTACCGCCTTAAGGCGTTGCTCAAAGTCACCGCGATATTTGGTTCCTGCCAGTAGCGCACCCATGTCGAGTGAGTAAACGCTGGCTTCTCGCAAAACATCAGGAACCTCTTCTTGGGTAATCCGGTAGGCCAAGCCTTCGGCAATGGCTGTTTTACCCACACCTGCCTCACCAACCAGCAAGGGGTTGTTCTTGCGTCGGCGACAGAGAATTTGAATCACACGCTCAACCTCTTGATCACGGCCGATCAACGGATCAATCCTTCCTGCGGAAGCCGCGGCATTGAGATCTTGAGCATATTGGTCAAGCGGCGATTGGCGTGAATCGGGTGTTTCTTCAG